>JASHTH010000458.1 GCA_030040655.1 Acidobacteriaceae bacterium
TGAAGTGGCGCAGATCTCGCTGGGCGTTCTCCAATCCGAAGACGGCCAGCCATCCGACGCGGCCATCGCCCTCGCGGACGGGATCCGACACCTGCTCGTCGACGAATTCCAGGACACCAGTCGCCGCCAGCACGAACTGCTGCGCCGCCTGGTGGCCGCATGGCCCGAGCGCGAAGGCCGCACTTGTTTCGTGGTGGGCGATCCCATGCAATCGATTTACTTCTTCCGCGATGCCGACGCGGAACTGTTTCCACGCGTCCGCGATCTCGGCCTTGAAATTGCCGACAGCGAACCGCTGCGCTTCGACTTTGTCGCGCTTCAAGCGAACTTCCGCACCGCACCGGGGCTTGTCGACCAAACCAACCGGTTATTTCAGCCGATCTTCGCCGCTCCCGACGGCGGCGGCATCGCGTTCTCCGCGGCGCAGGCCGCCCGCGCGGATGCAGGGCGGACCGATCGTCGATTCGCCTTGCATCTCGAATTCGTGCTGCAGCCGTCGCGCGGCGAGAACGCCGAAGGCACTGCATCGATTGGCACCGAAACGGCTGCCCATCTGCCGCTCGCCGAGTTGATCGACCTTATCCGCGATCATTTGCCGCGAGTAGAGCAGGCTCGACAGGCAAGTCAGCGCGGCGAAGACGCGAAGTATCGCATCGCCGTGCTGGGCCGCACGCGCAACGTCCTCGCGCCCGTGGCCCAGGCATTGCATGAAGCCGCGATTCCCTTTCGCGCGGTCGACCTTGAGAAGCTTGCCGATCGCCCCGAGATCGTCGACGCGCTCTCGCTGGCTCGCGCTCTGCTCAATCCCGAGGATCGCGTCGCCTGGCTTGGTGTGCTGCGCGCGCCGTGGTGCGGCCTCGCGCTCGACGATTTGCACAGGCTCGTCAGCGACGACAGCGAATCCCTCCGCGAACAGCCCGTGCCCGATCTGCTGGCTGATCGCCTTTCCTTTCTCAGCGCGGAAGGCCGATCGGCGGCCCAGCGCGTGCTCCGTGCGACAACCTCTGCCCGCGATTTGCGCAAGACGCTGCCGAACGCATCGCTGGGGACCTGGCTGGAGCAGGTCTGGTTGCGCCTGGGCGGAGCAGACTGCGTCGACTCCACGGCCCGTGCCAATCTCGATCTCTTGTGGAGTTGCCTCGACAAATTGCCGCACGGCGAGCAGGACCTGCTCGGCCCGGCGCTATCGTCGGCGCTCGAAAAGCTGACCGCGCAGCCCGATCCGGCGGCGAGCAGCGAATGCGGCGTCCAATTGATGACCATCCATAAAGCCAAAGGCCTCGAGTTCGAGGTGGTCATTGTCCCCGGCCTTGAGGCGCGCTGCGGTAAGCCGGCAAGAAGCCTGCTCTCATGGCTGGAACGAGGAGTGGCGCCGGGCGAAGGCGCCGGTCCGGCCGGCGATGCCGACGAGATCACCGAATTCCTCATCGCACCGGTGCAATCCAAAGGCGCCGACCGAGGCAGCGCGAAGAAGTGGGTCGACGAAGTGCGCCGCCGGCGCGAAGCGCAGGAAGAACGCCGCATCCTTTATGTTGCCGCCACGCGCGCGCGCGAAGAGCTGCATCTTTTCGCGCGCCCTGCATACAAAATCGGCGAAGATGGCGAGCCCACGCTCTGCGAGCCGGCCAACAGCCTGCTGGCGACGGCCTGGCCCGCGCTTGAGGGCCAAGTGCGCGCGCGCTTCGACGAGTGGAAAGAAGAGCAACAAGCGCGGAAGGCCGAGCCGTCGGAGCTTGAATCCATCGCCGCGGTTGCTGAAGACAATGCGCTCTCAATGCAGCTCTCGCTGCCGTCCACGGTGATCCGCCGCCTGCCGCCGGACTACGCGATCGCGCAAAACGCGCGCTGGGCCTTCGATTCGTCTCAACGCGACTTGGGCGTCGCAGCGAGCCTTTCGCGGCTTTACCAGCGGCACGAGGGCGGACTCATTTCCCGCGCCTTGGGTCGCGCCGTGCACGCGCTTCTTCAGGAACTGGCGCGGTTGCGCGTCACACAGGAGTGGGACCCGGCGCGCTCGGCTCTGGCGCAATGCAAGCCTCGCGTCGGGGCCGAATTGCGCGCCGTGGGCGTGGGCCCCACGCAAGCCGATCAGATCGCCGGCGAAGCGCTCGAACTCGCGCTCAAGGCCGCAAACGATCCATCCGGCCAATGGATTCTCTCGCCTCACGCCGAAGCCGCAAGCGAAGCCTGCTGGACCGGAGCGATCGACGGCGCACTGCGCTCCGTCCGCGTCGACCGCGTCTTTCGCGCCGGCTTCACGCCGCATTCCGAGGAAGGCGATTGCTGGTGGATCATCGACTACAAAACGGCGCATGACGACCTGCCCGACCCGAGCAAGGCCATCCCAAGACTGCGCGAGCTCTTCGCGGCGCAGCTCGAAGCCTATGCGGCAGTCCTGCGCAATCTGCATGGCAAAGATGCGTCGATTCGCGCCGGACTGTACTATCCGCGCATGGCGTTGTTGGACTGGTGGGATATCTGAATCAACGGCCCCGGAAGTTTCGCCGGCCTCACCTCGCCGCTTGCGCGTCCCGGCCGCCGGTCGGCGTCTTGTGGTGCCGCACGTCGGCGCCCTGCACCCAGAAGATGACATCTTCCGCAATATTCGTCGCGTGGTCGGCGACACGCTCCAGGCTGCGGCAGATCATCAGCGCGTTCAGCGCCTGCGGAGCCAGATGACTCTCCTCGGCCATGACCTTGGTCAGCGCCTTGTAGGCCGCGCGATTCATCGCATCCACGGCGTCGTCCATGGTGAGAATGCTGCGCGCCATCTCCGCGTCCGCCTCGATAAAGGACTGCAGCGTCTTGCGCACCATCTCGGCCGCCAGCGAAGCCATCCGCGGAATGTCGACGGGAAGATCGACGGACGCCATCTGTTCCATGTTGCGCACGCGGTCGCTGATGCTCTTGGCCGAGTCGCCCACGCGTTCCAGGTCAGCGTTGATCTTGATGACGGCGAGAATGAAACGCAGATCGATCGCCATGGGCTGTTCCATGGCCAGCAGGTCGAGGGCGGCCTGGTCGATTTCGCGCTCCAAGCGATTGATGGCGACTTCGCTGCGGTTGACAAGGTCGCAGATGGAGAGGTCGCGCACGCGGTAAGCCTCAATGGCGCGCTGGATGGCCTGCTCGGCCAGGCCTGCCATGACCAACAGGTTTTCCTTCAAGTCCTCAAGGCTGCGTTGAAAGCGTATGCGCGTCATCCAAACCTGCCCGTGATGTAGTCTTCAGTCCGCTTATCACTGGGGTTGGTAAAGATTTTATGCGTCGAATCGAACTCCACCATGCGGCCGTTCAAGAAAAATCCGGTTTTCTCGGCCACGCGCGCGGCCTGCTGCATGTTGTGGGTCACAATCACGATCGTATACTGCGTTTTCAGCTCAAAGATGAGATCCTCGATCTTCGACGTCGAAACCGGATCGAGCGCCGAAGCCGGCTCGTCCATCAACAGCACTTCCGGGTCGACGGCCAGTGCGCGCGCAATGCACAGCCGCTGCTGCTGCCCGCCGGAGAGGCTGGCGCCCGACTTTTTCTTCAAATCATCCTTCACCTCATCCCACAGCGCCGAATCCTTCAGAGAGCGTTCCACAACATCATCCAGCGCGCGCCGGTTCGAATAGCCGTTCAGTTTAAGTCCGGCGGCCACGTTGTCGTAAATCGACATGGTGGGAAAGGGATTGGGCCGCTGAAAGACCATGCCCACGCGGCGGCGAATCTCCACCGGCGTGGCGTCATGATAGATGTCCAGCTCGCCGATGCGCACCGTGCCGCTCACGCGGGCAATGGGATTGGTCTCGTGCATGCGGTTGATGCAGCGCACGAACGTGCTCTTGCCGCAGCCGGAAGGGCCGATCAGCGCGGTAGCGTGGTTGGCCGGTATGTTGAGATTGATGTCCTGCAGCGTGTGGTTCGAACCGTACCACGCGTTCAGGTTGCTGACCTCGATGCCGACGCCCACTTAGCTTGCCCCTTTCAGAACGCCGCGGCTGGCCACGTAGCGCACCAGCGAGACGGCCAGCACAATCAGCACAATCAAAACCAGCGAACCGGCCCACGCCTGGCGCCGCCAATCGTCATAGGGCGAGAGTGCATAGATATAGATCTGCAACGGCAGTGCCGCGATGGGCCGTTGGAGGTTGGTGCTCCAGAAGGCATTGCCGAAGGCGGTGAAGATCAGCGGGGCCGTCTCGCCGGCCACGCGCGCAAATGCCAGCATGCAGCCGGTGATGATGCCGGGCGAAGCCGTCCGCACTGTGATCGACAACACCGACTTCCAGTTGGGAGCGCCCAGCCCCAGCGCCGCCTCGCGAATGGAATGCGGCACCATCAGCAGCATTTCTTCGGTGGTGCGGCACACGGTGGGGATCATCATGATGCCCAGGGCCACGCCGCCGGAGAACGCCGAAAAATGACCGGTGAAGGGCAGCCAGGGAATCTTCGGTTTAATGATGAGCGCGTACACAGCCACGCCCATGACAATCGAGGGTACTCCATTCAACACGTCAGCGGTGAAGCGGATGGCGTTGGCCAGCTTGGTGCCGCGCCCGAACTCGGCGAGAAAAATTCCGCCGCCGATGCCGATGGGCACGCCGATCACACTGGCCAGAGCCAGAAGAATGGCCGAACCGAGCATCGCATTGGCCATTCCACCGCCGACCTCGCCCGGCGGCTTGGGAAGCTGGGTGAAGAAGGCAACATTCAGCGAGCGAGCCCCTTTGTAGACAAGGTAGATGAAGATGGCCACCAGCGGAGCGACCACCACGGCGGTGGCGAGAACCGCCAGCCCCGTGGCGAGCCGGTCCGTCGCCGTCCGCCAGCGAAATCGCCAATCGGAATTTCCCGTGCTCACTCCCGTCTCCTCAATGCAGCACTTGCGCCGGCGCGCCGCGCGTCACCACCCACACCAAGAGCCGAGCCAGCGCGTTGACAATGATGGTCAAAATGAACAGCGCCAGCCCGATCTCGGTCAAAGCGCTCAGATGCAGGTCGCTCACCGCTTCCGCGTATTCGTTGGCGATTACCGCCGACATCGAAGTGCCGTTGGAAAGCAGCGAGCGGTGAATCTCCGGGCTGTTGCCGATCACCATGGTCACGGCCATGGTTTCGCCCAGTGCGCGTCCCAAACCCAGAATGATGGCACCCACAATGCCGATGCGCGCGTTGCGCAGCACGCCCATGCGGATCATCTCCCAGCGCGTCGCCCCCAGCGCCAGCGCCGCCTCCCGCTGCGAATTCGGCACCGCGCTCATCACTTCCCGAGTCAGGGAAGAAATGATGGGGAGAATCATGACGGCCAGAATGATGCCGGCGGCAACAAAGCCCAGCCCGGTGGGATTTTCATTCGCGAACAACCCCGTCCACCCCAAGAACTGGCTCAGCAATGGATTGATATGCTCTCGCAGGATGGGTACCAGAACGTACATCGCCCATAATCCATAGATCACGCTGGGAATCGCAGCCAGCAGCTCGCTGAGGAAGGCCAGCGGCCCCCGTAAGCCGCGCGGGCACATCTCGGTAAGAAAAACCGCCACGCCGACGGCCAGCGGAACGGCCAGCAGCAGCGCCAGGAACGAGGAAACCAAGGTTCCGTAAATGAAAGGAAGCGCGCTGAAATGTCCGTTCACCGGATCCCAATAGACCGTTTGCTTGGTATCGGGATCGACGAAGGAGCTAAAGAAGAACTTGAAGCCAAATGCGTGCCAGGAGAGCTGCGATCGCAGGATCAGCTCGGTGACGATCAGAACCACAATGCCGAAGATGCTCAGGGCGCAGAGCACCATCAGCCACTGAAACCCCCGATCCGCGACAGCGGAGTTGCCGCGGCCCATCAGAAAACGGCGGACCTCGGAGTTCTCAGCGGCCGCACGCTTCCGACGCTGCCGCGAGCCCGCACTGCCCGGTTCCGGAGCCGGCTCGGTTGGGCGTTGAGCTGGGGTAATTCGGATGTCAGGCACGGGTGCGGCCACCTTTGACAGGCTAGCGGGGGAATGTGAATGACAGGTTAAAACACAGCAAAATCAAGCGCATACAGCAGGTAATTCGAGCCGGCTGAGAATCTGGTGACTCGCCATTCGCGCCGGGATTCCCGATGGGGAGCGACGGGGGAACTCCGCACCCTGAGGCAGGGACCTAGGCCCCTCTTATTCATCCCGGCAGCCCGGGAAAAGTTCTCGACGCTCCTGCCACCCTCTCTTCCTGTTGTTCCTGCGATCTATTGCAGCGAGTAGATCTTGGTCAACACCTTATCGGCCAGGTTTTGCGGAAGCGGGGCATACGACAGCGCCGAGACCTCGCTTTCTCCCGATTTGATGCACCAGCTCAGCAAATCCTTCAGTACCTTGGCCTTGGCCGGATCCGCCGTCTTCTCGGGAATGAGCAGGTACGTGAAGCTCGAGATCGGATAGGCGTTGGCGCCCGGTGCGTTGGTGATGGAGACTCGGAAATCGGCCGGCATTTGCTTCACGCTGGCGGCGGCTTCGGTCACACTGTCGATCGAGGCCTTCACAAAGTTCCCTGCTGCGTTCTTCACCTCACCGTAGTCGATCTTGTTCTGTACGGCGTAGATCAGCTCGACATACCCGATGGCTCCAGGCAACTGGCGCACCAGACTGGCCACGCCTTCATTCCCCTTGCCGGCCACGCCCTCAGGCCAGTTGACAGCCTCGCCGGTGCCCGGACCGTTCGCCCAGTCTTTGCTCACTTTGCTCAAATAGTCGGTGAAGATGAAGCTCGTCCCGCTTCCGTCGGAACGGTGAACCACCGTGATCTTCTGGTTCGGCAGGTTGACGCCAGGATTGTCCTTCGCGATTCGCGGATCGTTCCAGTTCGTGATTTTTCCCAGGTAGATATCGGCCAGCATATCGGGGCTGAACTTTACATCGTTCACGCCGGGCACGTTGAACACCGGCACCACCGCGCCGAGAACCGTGGGGATATGCACCAGCTTGACCTTCGAGCTCTTCAACTCTTCGTCGGTCCTCGGCTTGTCGGAAGCGCCAAAGTCCACCAGCCCCGCCGAGACCTGACGAAATCCGCCGCCCGAGCCAATTGACTGGTAATTGATTTCGACGCCGGGATGCGCCGCCGAATATTCGCCAAACCACTTCGAGTAGATTGGGTACGGAAAAGACGCGCCCGCTCCAGTCAGTTTTTGGGCATGAGCCGCGCTCCAAGCCATGAGCAATAACGCAATGGCAACGATCGTTTTTTTCACAATTCTCCCCTCTTTGAACTGCCATGCACGATTCTGAACGGGAAATGTTAACGCCGTTTGAATCGATGCGAAGGTTGCGGAAGCAATCGCGAAGCGAACTCAGTCGTTGGCACGCGCCGGCGAAACATGATCTTCCGGCTGGTGAGCGACTGCCCCCTGCGGCGCCTGGCGCAGCGTAAAGTGAAAGGTCGCGCCGGATCCCAACTCGCTCTCCGCCCAGATGCGCCCGCCGTGCGCCTGCACAATGTGCTTCACAATGGCGAGTCCGAGGCCGGTGCCTCCGGATTCGCGCGATCTTGCCTTGTCGACTCGATAAAACCGCTCGAAGATCCGCTCCAGGTGCTCGGATGCGATCCCCTGTCCGAAGTCCCGCACCGTAAACTCGACCTCCGAATCGACTTCCCTGGCTCCTACGCGGATTCGCTTGCCCGACTTGCCGTACTTCATGGCGTTCTCGATCAGGTTGCCGAAAACCTGGTTCATCGCGTCCGGATCGGCCATGACCATCCGGTCGGGAGCGCCCGAGAACTCCAGTTCCACGCCCGAATCCACTACCATGCCGCCCATCGAGGCGATCGCGTCATCGACCAGCGCGCTGGCCCGCAGGGGTTGCTGCTTTACCTTGTAGTCCGGGCTTTCCACACTGGCCAGCGCCAGCAGATCCTCGGTGAGCCGGTTCATGCGGGTCGCATTTTTGAGGATGATTCCCAGAAACTCGCGCGTGGTTGCCGGGCTGGCGCCCTTTTCCTCGATCAGCGTCTCCACATAGCCCTGAATCGAAGTCAACGGCGTGCGCAGTTCGTGGCTCACGTTGGCGATAAAGTCGCGGCGCGACTTTTCTGCCGTCTCGATGCTCGTCACGTCGTGCAGCACGGCCAATGCGCCGCCGCTCGGCAACGGCGCCGCGTTAATCTCGAAGATCCGGCCGGGAGCCAGGGAGCCGGCGCGTCCGTACCGGACTTCTCCGGATTCCAGCGCCCCGCGAATGCACGCCAGCACTTCGGGATCGCGCACGGAATGAATCAGCGGTCGCCCCGCGCGAATCTGCGTTCCGGCGATCTGCTGCATGACCCGGTTCGACCAGCGCACCAACCCTTCCGGGGTAATGGCAACCACCGCCTCCTGCATCGAATCGAGCATGGCGGCCAGCTCCTGTCGACGGCTCTCGATTTCGGTAAAGCTCTCGTCGAGCCGTTCCGCCGTCTGGTTCAGCGCCAATTCCATGCCGGAGAACTCGTCCTTGCGATCCACATCGAGCCGAACGCTCAGATCGCCGTCGGCGATCTTCCTCGCGAAGCCCATCATCCTGCGCAGGCGAGCCGAAACACTCACCGCGATCCAGGCCGCGACCGGCAACGCCACGGCAAGTGCAATCACCCCCGACCACAGCAATTCGGCGCTCAGTGTGCGCGTGGGCTGGCCGGCGTGTCCCATCAGCCGTCGAAGGACAAGCTCCATAACGGCGGCATACAACACGAGCAGCAGGAAAAACAGCCCGACGAGCCTGGCCAGTAGTTTGCGTGTCAATCAGCTCCGCTCCCTTCGGCGGGTTTTTATCAAGCCCGGGAACTTGCTGGAAGTTTGTCGAAGATCGCCCGCCAGAGGCGCTGCTCAAGAGGCCCTCTATCGGGTGAAGGGTCGGGGGACAGCCCTTCGGTCAAATGAACCGCTCCATCCGCGGTCTCGACTTCGAGCGCACATTCAGACGGTCACCGAGAATCGCCGCCGGCAGGAGCGGATCCATGCCTTCACACGCCCGCCTATTCGCCCTTGGGAATCTCGAACCGGTATCCGGCGCCGCGAACCGTCTTCAAATAGCGCGGATTCTCCGGATCGACCTCGATTTTCTCACGAATGCGGCGCACGTAAACGTCCACCGATCGCGGCGTGACAAACCGCGCATCGCCCCATACGGCGTCCAGCAAATGATCGCGGCTGAAGACTCGGCCCGGATGACGTGCCAGGTAATCCAGCAGGCGGAACTCGGTTGCCGTGGTCGTTCTCAATTCCCCGCGGACCTTCAGCTGCATGGCATTGGCGTCGATCACCACCTCTTCGAAGCTGATCACCGAGGGAGAAGTGGGCCGTTCGAAGCGGCGCAGCACGGCCTTGACGCGCGCCACCAGTTCCCGGGTGGCAAACGGCTTGGTGATGTAGTCATCGGCGCCCAGCTCCAGGCCCAGAACGCGGTCGTTTTCGCCGGCGCGCGCGGTCAGAAAGATGATGGGAACGGTCGAGAGCGCGGGATGATTGCGCAGCCGGCGGCAAACGTCCAGTCCATCGCCGCCGGGCACCATGATATCCAGCAGGAAAAGCGCCGGCGCCTGCCGCTCCGCATCGGGAATCACATTGGTGGGAGTGTGGTAGAGGCGAGGCGTAAATCCCGCCGCTTCAAGATGATGCTGCACAAGCCTCGAAATATCGGCGTCGTCTTCCAGTACGAAAACGGTCTGGCTCAACCCGGTCTGCCCTCGTCCGGCGGCCGTTTTTTTCCCGTCCGGTGCGCAGGCCGCACGGCACCAACGACAGAGTA
>JASHTH010000459.1 GCA_030040655.1 Acidobacteriaceae bacterium
GCCCACCACAGCTATTCACAATCAGACGGATGGCATCCGCGAGGGAACGGGTATTGATATCCTCTGCCCCCGCCGGGTAGACCAGAGGCATCAGTGCATCCACCGTCAGCTTGAGCCGATTTTTCCGAAGGGTGAGGTCGTGCTCCTGCTGCCGAATCGCCTTAAGCTCGTCATAGGCTTTCCACAGGGCAGTCCGATAGGCGTCGATAGTGGGGTCATCCAACTGCGCTGCGATTGTCTGCCAGTCGTCTATCGTCTGCGGGTCGAGGCTCACGGTGTCTTCGTTGGTATCAGTCATGTTTATCCCAACCTTGGGAATCATTATCGGAGGTCGAATTATGCCTGTCAATAATGAAGATAAACCGTCAGATAAAAATGTTGGGCGGCCCTCCGCCCTGCAAGAGGCAAGGCGGCAATATGCCGCAGCGGAGAGCCGCGTGCGGAAGCTCCGTCGGTCAATTCAGATCATTGAGAAGAAGATTGAGGCGGGCGAGGTATGGCCCGGAGAAGAGGCCCAGGTCCACTGATGGTGCGGGCGTTTCCACGCAAAGGCACCACTACCGGATCCCAGCAACGCGGACAAAGCCTGGGCCTTCAGGCCCTTGAATGAAGCAACTCGTGTTTTTGTCGAATTCCGCCAAAAAGCGCCAACGCGCACCAGCCTTCCGCGCCTAGGTGCTTTGAAATGAGAGGCTTGAAGTTCGGCTCCGGAAAGAAAAAATGCAGCTCTTCTCCTCTGAGACTGTGAATCTGCGCATCAAGTGCCTGATTTTCCTTGTCTTCGGAACGCAGAAACTCAAAGCTACACAGCTGCACAGGAGTCAAAATCGCGCCATTTTCGACCAATTTTGACCAGTGCAGCGGCTGTAAAGAAGCCCTTACGCCGGGTTGTCCGCGATGAAGTCGACGATCCGAACATAGTCGGAGTCGCTCAGCCGGAATTCGAGTGCCGGAATCACACCTTCGACCTGCGACGCGCTGCGCCCACCCACGATGGCCGCGGTAATCGCCGGATGATGCAGGGTCCACGCCACGGCCACCACTCCCGGCTCTACGTCGTGCGGCTGGCCGATCTCGCGCAGCAGCTCCACCAGGCGCAGGTTGCGGCTCAGCCGCGGCTCCTGGAACTCGAGGTTGCGACGGCGCCAGTCGTCGGCAGCGAAGTTCGCGATGCGCGCAGCGGTCATTTTGCCCGTGAGCATGCCGGAAAGCATCGGCGAGTAATTGATGACGCCGATGTGGTTGGCTTGGCAGAAAGGCAGTATCTCCGCTTCGATCGCCGGCCGCAGCATGGAATAGGGCGGCTGCAGGCTGGTGATCGGCGCGATCTTCAGCGCGCGCTTCATCTGCTCAACGGAGAAGTTTGAAACGCCGATCCATCGCACCTTGCCCTGCTCTTTGAATCGCGCCAGCGTCTCCCAGCCCTCCTCGAGCTCGGCCTCGGGGTCGGGCCAGTGAATCTGGTAGAGGTCGATCGCGTCCACGCTAAGCCGCCGCAGTGAGTTTTCCAGTTCTTCGGTCAGCGAGGCGCGGGTCAGAGAACGCCGGATCGACCGATCGGCATTCCAGCGCATCGAGCATTTGGTAAAGATCAACGGCTTGCGGCTCGACGACTTGACCGCTCTTCCGACGACTTCCTCGGAATGGCCCAGCCCGTAGATGGCCGCCGTATCGATCCAGTTGATGCCGAGATCGAGTGCGCGGTGAATGGCGGCGATGGACTCGTTGTCGTCCTGCGGTCCCCAGGAGAACTCCCAGTTGCCGCCGCCGATCGCCCAGGCGCCAAAGCCGATCGCGGTGAGGTGAAGATCCGAGTTGCCGAGCTGGCGAAGCCAGGCCGAAGTCGTGGTTGTCATGACAACACAATAGATGCCCAACCGTCCGGATTGGCACGAGAATGCAGGATTTAAAGCGGGATCAACGAGGCGCATCAAATCGCTGAATTGATGTTATGATTGAGAAGGAAGCATCAAGACCGTTGCTCTGATGCGGAGGCTGGGAATGCGAACAACGTGGAACTATGACGAAGGAATTGTCGAAGATGTGAAGCAGTACGCGCGTGCGCGGTCGATTCCTGCTGGCGAGGCTGCGAGCGAATTGATCCGCCGCGGGCTGCACGCCGGGGTGCCGACCAAGCGGGAAAATGGCATTCTCGTCTTCGCTCCTGGCCCCGAGGGCGCGGTTTCTGCCGAACACGTCATGAAGCTCAAGGATGAAATGGAAAGCGAGCTTTGGTGAGAGTCGGCCTGCTGGATGTGAATGCACTGATCGCTCTTCTGTGGGATGAGCACCCCTTTCATACAAGCTGCGCAGAATGGTTTTCGACCGCCACAAAGACCGGGTGGGCGACTTGCCCGATGACTGAGGCTGGATTCGTTCGCATCGTTTGCAGCCCGGCATTCACGCGGAGAACTCCATCGGTGTATAACGCCATTCAGATTCTCAAATTCGCGACCGAATCGGACACCAATCATCAGTTTTGGACCGATGATTTGCCGATTTCGGTTCTGAGCATGCGATGGGGCGATCCCTTGGGCCACAAACAAGTGACCGATCTTTACCTGCTAAGCCTCGTTGCACATCGCAGGGGCACCCTCATCACATTCGATCGGCGTATAGCTCACTTTGCCGGTCTCGGCAACTTGGAACACGGAACAGTTCGCTTGCTTACGCCTTGAGATGCTCGTCCTACGCCGCGATCAAAAACTTCCCTTCGCGCATGATTTGCTCCTGACCAGCCTCGGATTCGAGCCAGATGTTGAAACCGAGTCCGACCACGTCGATGTGCGTGCCCGAGCGCCACGGTGCGCCGGTGTGCTCGCCGTAGGGATTACCGAAGGCGATGTGAATGCCGGGAAATTTCTCGTCCTGCAGAATGTTGCCGATGACGCGTTCCACGCCGAGATTGGTCCCGATGGCGAACTCGCCCACGCGATCGGAGTTTTCGTCGGTGTGCGTATAGGCCCAGAAATCGGCTTCGAGCTGCTTGTTCTCGCTTTTGCAGCTCACCATGCGATTTCCGCGGATCTCGATGGTCAGCGGCGTCGCCTCAAGCAGCCCGTAGCGGGCGCAAAGCCAGTCGCCCACCACGCCGTCGACCACAAAGGTTCCGTTCACCTCGCCGGGCGCGGTAAAGCACTCGCCGCCGGGCAGGTTGCCCCACTTTTCCGGCGAGATGATGCCTGAAGTCTTCAGCCACTTGTAGCTGGGATTCATCTGCGCGGTAATATCGGTGCCCGCCGCTGTGGTCGCGCGGATGCGCTTAGCCATCCGCGCCCGCTCCAGCACTTTCTGCGACAGGCGGTCAACCAGGTTGAAGTCGGCCCTCATGCCCTGGCACATGATTTCGGGCGTGATGTTGACCATGTGCGCGTGGCGCATGCGCCGGCGGTTGACCACGTCGGTCATCTGCATGCGCGAGCGCAACTCGTTGGGCTGCACCTGCACGGCAAAGATAGAAACCTGCGAAGTCTCCATGTCGGCGAGCACCTCGGCCGGCATATCGGTGAGCGGCCGCGGCGCGAAATCCTCGAGCACAAA
>JASHTH010000460.1 GCA_030040655.1 Acidobacteriaceae bacterium
ATCACGGTGAGCGCAAGCGAGACGATTGAGGCCATGGCCGTGGCCGGCTCCAGCGAAAGCGCGAAGGCCACTGCGACTTACACCATCGTCGGTTCGCCCTATGCGCTGGCCGCGCCGGCCACATTGGTCACCGCCTCTTCCGCGACGTTGAACGCGATGGTGAGCTCGCAGGGGTTGAGCGGCGGCAGCTATCAATTCCAGTACGCGACGAGCGCGGCGGCACTGAGTACGAATCCCGTAACCACCGCTCGGGTTTCGCTGGGCCCGGCGAGCACTCCGGCGCTGGTGGATAAATCGATCACCGGGCTGAGCCCCGCCACGACGTACTACTACCGCGTCGTCGTGAGCACCACGGGAGGCATTGCCAGCGGCGAGGTTCTCAGTTTCAAAACGCCGTAGTAAAACGCGCTCAGAGTTCATCGTCGGCCTCGATCCTGCCGGCGCCGGGAATTACCGGCGCCGAGACTTGCCGCGCCGAAACTTGCTCCGCTGGGGCTTGCTTCGCCGAGTCTTCGCCCCGTCTTCAACCGCCGAACCGGGACCTCCCCGTGGGAACCTGGTCCGGCACGATTTCGCGAGCGGGTCCCCGAAGCGCGACGATTCCGCTTCCTGGGGAGTTCCCGGTGCGAAAGGGAATAACGATCTTTGGATGGTTTCCCGCATCGAAATTCCGTTGTATGCTCCTTTCGCGGGGGAAATTGCCATGCTTCATGCACCGATACGCGTGATTACCGTGGAGCGCGAGTACGGCTCGCGCGGCGGCGAGTTTGCTCACGACCTGGCGCAACATCTGGGCTGGCGGCTGCTCGACTCGGAACTGGTGGCTGGCGCAGCGCGATTGGCCGGGGTCGACCCCGAGCTGGCGGAGAAGTTCGACGAGCGTCTCGATCCGTGGTATTACCGCTACGGCAAGGCCTTCTTCCACGACCCCATCACGGCGTCACTCTCCGACGATCTGGTCTTCGACTCCGAGCGCATGTTGCAGCTCATTAAGCAGGAGGTTTTGGACGCCGCCAAAGTCGGCAATTGCGTCCTGGTGGGACGTGGCTCGGCATGCGCGCTTGCGGGTCATCCCGGCTGCTTCCACATCTTTGTCTATGCCACGTCGAGCGCCAAGAAGGAGTGGTTCGAGCGCCACTTTCCGCGCCAGGCCGACCACGCCGAGCAGGAACTCATCGCCCACGACAAACGCCGCGCCCGGGTCATCCGCAAGTTCTACCAGCAGGAGTGGTGTTCGCGCGGCCTCTATCACATGCTTTTAAACTCCTGCATCGGCACGGAAGCGATGATCGCGGCGGTGCAGTGCGCCGCCGGGCTGTGCGCGCCCACGCCGGAAGCCGTTGCCGGCCACGCGCGGTCGTAGCGCTGCACGAACGGTTCGAGCGGGAACCGCCGTGCGGCCGTTTTCGTATCCAAGGATGGAGCCGGCCCAGGCGCATCCACGCGCCGAGGCCGTATGTAAGCCATGATCAAGTTTCTCCTCTGGTGCATTCTCTTCGTGCTCTGCTGGCCGCTGGCGTTGCTCGCGCTCATCGCCTATCCCTTCGTCTGGCTCATCCTCATCCCGTTCCGCCTCGCTGGAATCGCCGTGGGCGGGGCGCTCCATCTGGTGAGCGCGATCGTCTTCCTCCCTGCGCGGCTTCTGCGCGCCATTTAAGCAGGACCTTCCCGCAATATCCGCTTCGAACGATTTAGCATGGACGGGTGCAATTTGCGCCGGTGCGTGCGGCGCATAACGCAAGTGCGGGAGGGGAAACGGTGGTCACACGACGTGAATTCGTCATGGGTGCGGCCGGCTTGGCGATCGGCTCAACGGCGAAGAGCTACGGCCGGATCATAGGCGCCAATGAGCGCCTTAACTTCGCCGTCATCGGGCTGAACGGCCGCGCCTACGCGCATCTTTCCTCGCTCAAGGCCAACCAGGCCTCGGCGCACATCAGTCACGTGTGCGATGTCGAGAGTAATATCCTCGCCAAATTCGCCGCGGCCACTGAAAAAGAAATGGGCTATTCGGCCGCAACCGAAAAGGACTTCCGCAAAATTCTCGAGCGGAACGACGTCGACGCGATCACCATTGCCACGCCCGATCACTGGCACACGCCGATGGCGATTCTGGGCTTGCAGGCCGGTAAGCACGTCTACGTGGAAAAACCCTGCAGCCACAACCCGGCCGAAGGCGCGCTGCTGGTGCGCGCGCAGCAGCAGTACGGCAAGCTGGTGCAGATGGGCACGCAGCAGCGCTCGTCGCCGCACACCATGGAGATCGTCGAGAAGATCCACTCGGGCTTGATCGGCCGCGCCTATTTCGCCAAATGCTGGTACAACAACACGCGCAAGTCGATCGGCGTGGGCAAAGAGGTCGCGGTTCCCGCAACTCTCGACTGGGATTTGTGGCAGGGCCCGGCGCCGCGCCGGCCTTACAAAGACAATGTGCAGCCTTACAACTGGCATTGGTTCCGCATCTGGGGCACCGGCGAGACGCTGAACAACGGCACGCACGAGGTGGACGTGTGCCGCTGGGCGCTGGGCGTGGACTATCCTCAGCGCGTCACGGCCTCGGGCGGACGCTACGCCTGTCAGGACGACTGGCAGTTCTACGACACCATGATCACCAGCTTTGAATACGACGACAAGCAGCTCGCGTGGGAAGGAACGTGCTGCAACGGCATGCGCTACTTTCATCGCGGGCGCGGTTCGATCATCGAAGGCACCGAAGGTACCGTGCTCGTCGACCGCGACGGCTACGAGATTTACGATCTGAAAGGCGCGAAGACCGGCGAGTTCAAGGTCAACTCGTCGGCGACCGAAACTTCCGACACGATCGGCCGCGATTCCATGACCGACGCGCATTTCGCCAACTTCATCGCCGCCATCCGCACGGGCGCTAAGCTCAACGCGCCGATTGACGTCGGCAACGTCGCCGTAACGATGCTGCAGCTTTCGAACATTGCATGGACAGTGAACCGCGAGTTGCGCCTCGATCCCGTAGACGGCAAGATTCAGAACGATCACGAAGCCATGAAGTTGTGGGGACGCGAATACGAGAAAGGCTGGGCGCCGAAGCTGACCTGATCGCCCCTGCAAAGAGCAGAAGAGTACGGGCTTCGGCGGGAGAGTACGGGCTCTGGCGGGAGGGTACGGGCTTCAGCCCGTACATAAAGCAGATTTAGAAGTTCTGGGCTTTAGCCCCTGAGGTGTCACGATGAGCAAACCTACTCGCCGCGCGTTTTTGCAAAGCGCCGCCATCGCCGCCGCGACCGGTGCACTGCCGAGCCATGGTCTCACATTGGCACAGCTCACCCAGGCCGCAGGCGCGCCTTCTCCCGTTCGCTTGGGCCTGGCCAGCTACACCTTCCGCAACTTCACTCGCGCGCAGTTGATCGACTTTATGAAAGAGCTACACGTGACCGGGCTGAATGCGAAAGACGCCAAGGATCACCTGCCCATGGCTCCGGACGAAGAAGCAAACGCGCTGGCCGGCTACGCCGCGGCAGGCATTCATCTGCACGCCGCCGGGGCCATCTATTTTCCCAAGGACGATGACGACGATATCCGCGCCAAATTCGAATACGCCAAGCGCGCCGGCATCCAGGTCATCGTCGCCGGCGATCCCGCGCTCGCCACGCTGCCGCGCATGGAGAAGTTCGTGCGCGAATACGACATCCGCATTGCCATCCACAACCACGGGCCCGAGGACAAGATCTTTCCCTCGCCGCTCGATGTGTTGAAAGCCGTGAAAGAAATGGACCCGCGCATGGGCTGCTGCATCGATGTGGGCCACTGCGTGCGCGCGGGAACCGACGTGATTCAGGCAATCCACGCCGCCGGACCGCGCCTCTTCAACATGCACATGAAAGACCTGGCCAGCTTCGACGAGAAAGAGAGCCAGGTCGCCGTTGGCGAGGGTAGGATGCCGATTCGCGGCATCTTCGAGGCGCTGATCCAGATCAAGTATCCCGGCTGGGTCGACCTCGAATACGAGATCCACCCCGACGATCCTATGCCCGGCGTGATCGAAAGCTTCGCGTATATGCGCGGCGCGCTCGCCGGCATGGGATATTCCACCGCGACTTAGCGAGAGATCGCCAGTTAGAACGATACCTTCGCCCCGAACTGGATGATGCGCGGTTGCGCCGTTCCATAGGTGTTTGAAGAAGACGACCCTGCCGAGCCGGTGATCTGGCCGAATCCGGAATCGGTAAGAATGTTATCCGGATTGCCGAAATTCACGTTGTTGAAAGCGTTGTAAAACTCGGCGCGAAACTCGAGCGATGCGCGCTCGGTAAGCCTTGTCGTCTTCACCGCGGCTAAGTCCGCATCGAAGTATCGCGGGCCGCGGAGAATGTTCTTGCCCGTATCGCCGAACGATCCGATGGTATTGGGGACAAAATCATTGATGTTGAACCACTCGTTGACTTCGGCCGTGTGCGAGCGGCCCGTACTCAACTGCGCATCCTTGGCGCTGGCAACCGTCAAGTTGGCGCGGTCCGAGCCCATGGCGCTGAAGGAGTTGTCATATCCACTGAAGATCGTGAACGGGTAGCCGGTGTTCCAATCGGCGATGGCAGTCAGTTCCCAGCCATTCACGATGCGGTCGGCCGCGGCCGGCAGATTCACGCGCGGAATCGTGTAGTCGCCGTTCACCTTGAACGTTTTGCTCAGGTCGTCGTCCGAAGGGCCGTAGTCGAAGTAGCGGCCGCAACTGCAACTGTTGGTAAGATTGCCGGCGCCAATGGGCGCGTAATCGTCCAGCGCTTTGGCCCAGGTGAAATTCGTGAGAAAGCTGAAGCCATGGCTTTCCCGCTTCTCGAAGGTGATCTGCGCGCCGTTGTAATTGCTATCGACCCCTGAGTTGATCGATCCAATGGATCCGTAGTCGGGGTAAATGCGCCGTTGCTGGGTATTGGCTTCCGACGATTGGCCGGGTATGTAAATGGCCGGGTTCAGCTGCAGCAATCCATTTTCCTGGTCGCCCGTGCCGTTCAGGTGATGGCCGTTGTTGCCGACGTACGATAGGCGCAGCATCCAGTCCTGCCTTACGCCGCGCTCGAACGTAAGGTTATAGGAAAACACCATGGGCAGGCGGAAGTTCCGGTCGAAGATCTGGCTGAAGGAGATATCTGTAGGAAAGGTGGCGCTTGGCCCGGGATTGGTCGGCCCGAACTGCGCCGGGAAGGGATTCGCAACGCCCGCGCTTCCGTAGGGATCTACAAAGGTAACATCGGTGAAATTGACGATGGGAGCAAAAGGAGGAATGCCGACCACGTCCTCGAAGGCCACCGTGTTGGGAGGCTCGTAATAATACCCCGCTCCGCCGCGAACGCTGGTCTTTCCATCCTGCGTCATCTGGTAGGCGAATCCAACTCTTGGGCCGAAGTTACTCAGATTGTTATAAATCGAAGAGACCGGACAACCGGCATCGTGATGGTCGCCCCCAAAAATCAGATCCTGCGGCGCGTTGGGAAATCGAGTCGACTGGGCTCCGGGAACAAAGCATGCTACGCGGCCTTCGCTGTCCTGGTAGGGGAAAAAGGGATCCCAGCGGAAACCGCCGTTTAGAGTCAGCCGGGGAAAAGCCTTCCAGTTATCCTGGATGAAGAAACTCTCTTTGTAACCCGTGAAATTAAGATAGAGGCCGCCGCCCTGCGTGAACTCTGAAACCGCGCCCAATTCGAAGTCGGCCAGGTTATCGCCCGTCAGGTCGTTGGTGAAAGAGAAGATTCCGTTCTCCTGGTACTCGTTGCCCATGGGCAGGCGGATGCGTATGATTTCGCCTCCGAACTGGAGCTCGTTCGTGCCCTTGGTCCACGTCGCAATCTCGCGCAGCGATTGGTCGCCGCGGTTCCAGACCCCATAAGGCGTGCCGGGCAAGGTAAACTCGCCGCCCACTGTGATATTGAGCACCGGAGAGTTGCCCCCGCCGAGGTTCGGCGGCTGGGCGATTTTGACTCCCGCCTGCGCCATGTTGAACGGCGCCGAAGAGAGCGTCGTTCCGTTTTCGCTGTTGTAGCCGAAGTAACTGTTCAACAGGAAGCTCGGCGAGATCGTATAAATATCCACTATTCCCACATTCTTCAAGACAAGGTGCTCGGCGTCGCCCCGGAGCTCGAGCAGGTCGGTTGAAGGCGGAACAAAAATCGGATCGGTGTAATTATTCTGGAAGTAACGCCCGCTGAGGTGATGCTTTCCCACGTTCCAGTCGATCTTGCCCAGATACTCGTCGGTGTTCTGGAAATCCGGACCGCCATTGAAGTTCAACTCGTCGTCCGAGCCATTGGGAAGAGGGACCTGGCTCAGTACGTAAGTCGCGATGGGGCTGACCGGAATCTTATTGTTCAGATAGGGTGCGCCCGTATTGGGGTTGACAAGTTGCGTCCCCGGCAGCAGGTCCGAAAAGTCGCCCGTCCGCTCTGCGTGATTGGGAACAAATGCAATCTGTCCGTTTTGCGCGGTACTGAAGCGCGTTCCCTGATAACTTCCGAAGTAAAAAAGTTTGTTCTTGAGGATCGGACCTCCGATGCTTCCACCAAACTGATTCTGGTGCAGCGGATTCACGAGGGTCGCGAAGTAGTCGCGAGCGTCCAGCGCATTGTTGCGGAGAAATTCGAAGACATCGCCGGAAATCTTGTTCGATCCGGATTTGGTGACGACATTGACCACCCCGCCGATGGCATTGCCGAAATTGGCGCTCATATTGCCGGTCAGCAGGTTGAATTCCTCAATGGCATCGGGATTGGGGAACGGGACGTTGGTATTGATATAGGTGTCGTTGTAATCCACACCGTCCATCTGGTAGTTCACCCCGTTCGCGCCTGCGCCGTTCACCTTGGCGTACTGCTCGCTGGGAAATACGCCGCCTTCGCAGTTGGCCGCGCAGTAGTGCGAAGTGACATCGGTGGCGCCCGGCGCCAGAAAAACCAGTTGCTGCACGTCGCGGCCGTTCAAGGGCAGCCCGATCACGTCTTTCTGGTCGATCAGCGTCCCTACCGTGGGAGAGTCCGTGGTGACGAGAGCGGCGTTGGCGTTCACGACCACTTGTTGTGTCACCGCACCCACGCCCAGGCGAACGTTTTGTGTCGCTGCCTGGCCGACCGCCAGGCCGATTCCTCGCTGGATGTATCTGGAAAAACCGGCCATGCTCGCGGTCAGCTCATAGGTGCCTACCGGGAGGCTTGGGAACAGATACTCTCCTGCGGAGCCGCTTGTGACGGTTTGCGTGTAACCAGTCGATTGATCCGTCACCGTCACAGTCGCCCCGGGAATGACGCCCCCGGAAGCATCGCTGACTACTCCGCTGAGGCGGGCCGTCGTGAATTGGGCCCTCGCAAAGGTGGCACACACAAGCAACAACATCAATCCCAACCAGAAACCGCAGAACCTGCGCACGGCATGGGCAGCTTGAAGGCTTCCTGCATCGCTGTTCATGGTATTGAGACCCTCCCGCGGGGAGTTTGGGCCGGATTGCGAGTTCTTACCTTTTACATCGTTGTCTTACGATTTAATTCCCCCCAATCGCCAACTGTCAAGAACGCGTCCGAACAGGGACTCGGTTCATTGGGCCGCAGCGGGTCCGCTGCGCTGCACTTGTCTTCTCCGCATGAGGAAATAATTGGCCAGCCCGACCGCCAGCCAAAGCGAGCCTAGCAATTGCGCCGCATGATTGAGGTGCAGCCAGATGAAGGCGCAAACCAGGAATCCGAGAACGGGGATGAGTGCCGGCATAAGTACCTTTTCCTTCGAGCGGATCTTGTAATGCACCAGGGCGGCAACATTGACGCCCATGAAGGCAATGAACGCGCCGAAGTTCAGCATCTCGGCGCCGCGTTCGAAGGTGAGAAGAAGCGAACCGATCAGCGTAACCAGCCCGAGGAGAAGGACGTTGTTACGGGGAATCGCGGTCTTGGCGCTGACCACGCCGAAGAACCGCCGAGGCAGCGCATTCTCGCGGCCCATGCCGTAAAGCAGCCGCGCGGCCCCGAACTGCGCGGCGATTCCAGAGCCCATGTTGGCCACGATGAGCGTGGCATTCAACAGGAGAAAGAGAAATCTGCCGCCGACGCGCAGCGCCACGTGAACAAATGCCGTATCGACGATCGCCGCGTCGAACCGCTCGCGACCCGGCCACGCGAGCTGGGCGACATAGACCTCGACGGCCGAGAGGATCCCGATGGCGAAACAGGTAAAGACCGTCCCCAGCATCACGTTGCGGCGGGGATTCTCCACTTCCTCGGACATCGTCGAAATGCCGTCGAAGCCTATATAAGTGAGGACGGCGATCGAAGTCCCTTGAAAGAGTCGGCTCGCCGAGAAGGTCGCCGGATCGCAGAACGGCCGCAGCCATTCTCCGCCGTGGGGCCGCATCACGGTGGCGACGTAGTGGATTCCAAAGGCGAGAAAGACGACCACGACGATGCTCATGCCGAGCGCCAAAATGGCATTCACTCTCGCCGAGGTCTGCACGCCGCGAAGATTCAGTCCGGTAAACACGAGGACGAAGGCCAGCGCCCATGCCGCAAACGGAATCCGCGGCACCATCTCGTTGCACGCCACGCTGCACCACACCGTGCAAATGATGGGGTTCAGCACATAGTCCATGAGCATCGCCCAGCCGACGATGTAGCCGATCAGCGGGTGCAATTCCCGGGCGACGTAGGTATAAGCCGATCCGGCGCTGGGATAAATACGCGCCATTCTGCCGTAGCTCACCGCCGTGAGCAGCATGGCGACCATGGCGATGAGAACGGTGGTGACGACCTGCCCGCCGGCTACGTTGCTCACCACGCCATAGATGCTCATGGGAGCCGTCGGCTGGATAATGATGATGCCGTAAAGAACCAGATGCCGGAGCTTGAGCGAGCGGCGCAAACCGGGAGTGCTTGTGGGCAGCTCGACCTCTGTCATGAAACCGGAGTTTTCCAAAACGAGGCTCCTGAACGTGTGCGTGGCTGGCTTGACATCGATTCGGAATCCATTTTAGCCTTGCGATCTAAAAGGTAAGAATCCGAAACCCCTGCCCCGCGATTGGCCAGGCACAACCGCAAATCGCCCGCTCCAGGAGAAAAGAGAGGCAGCGATGACCCATGAGAACCTGACCCGTGAGAACCAGGGTGTGGACCGCAGAGAATTTCTCAAAGCCGGCGGAGCGATGCTGGCCGCCGGCAGCATGACGGCGCGCTCCTATGCGCGGATTGTGGGCGCCAACGATCGCATTCGCCTGGCGCAACTGGGCTGCGGAGACCGCAGCGAGGGGCACGTGCACATGGCCAAGCTCGCCTCGCGGCAGACTCCGGTCGAAGTGGTGGCCGTCTGCGATCTCTGGAGCCTGGCGCGCGAGCGCCGCGCAGCGCAGGTCAAGAAGATGTTCGGCACCGATCCGCAGCCGTACAAGTACTCCGAACAGATGCTGGCGCGCAACGACATCGACGGCGTCATGATTGCCACCGGCGACTTTCAGCACGCCAAACTCTGCGCCGAGGTGGTGCGCGCCGGCAAGGACTGCTATGTGGAGAAACCCTTTGCCAATGTGCTCTCCGAGGCCAAAGAAGCGCGGGATACGGCGAAGGCCTCGCGGCAGGTGGTGCAGGTGGGCACGCAGCATCGCAGCCAGCCCTATCCGCTGGCCGTGCGCGACATCATCCGCTCCGGCAAGATCGGCGACATCGTGCAGATTGAACAGGAGTGGAACGTAAACGAAGAGCGCTGGCGATTCGTAGGCAATGACATCGGCAATAACCGCGAGATGCTGCAGGACGAGAATATGGAGTGGAAGCAGTGGCTCTACGGCCGGAAATCGCAGCTCCGCGAGGAAGACACCGACTGGAAACGCTGGCTGCTCGATAAGCCCTATCGGCCTTTCGACCCGCACGTCTACCTCGAGTTCCGGCTTTACAAGGACTTCTCGTCGGGAATCTTCGACCAGTGGATGAGCCACGGCTGCGACCTGGTGCATCTGTGGAGCGACGAAAGCTACCCCTCAAGCGTGGTGGCCAGCGGCGGCATCTTTGTGTGGAAAGACGATCGGCAGAATCCCGACACCTGCGTAGCGGCGGTCACATACCCGAAGGGCTTTCTCTACACGTATAAGACCACCTTCGGGAACAGCTATCGCAGCTTCTCGCGCATCCAGGGCCGGCTGGGCACCATTGAGAACTACGGCGGTGAAGGCGCCTCGCTTTTTGTCACGACGAAAGAAGGCGGCCGGCAGGAGTGGGACAACTGGGATTCTGGGCCAGTCTTCTCGAAGGCTCCGTTGACGATGGGTCCGGAGGCCGACGAAGCAACCATGATCGAGGTTGCCGGCGTGCCGCACAATTCGCTGGGACCGAGCGATGACGACGTGACGCATATGATGAATTGGCTGCAGGCGATGCGGAATCGCACGCAGCCGAATGCCACGGTGGACCACGGATTCTCGCATGCGATCGTCTGCATCATGGCGGCGCAATCGTACTGGAGCGGAAAGCGGCTCTACTGGGATCCGGAGCGCGAAGAGATTACGGATCAGCC
>JASHTH010000461.1 GCA_030040655.1 Acidobacteriaceae bacterium
GCGTGGACCACAATCGGAAGTTGATGCGCAAATTGCCCTTCCGGCACTTTGAATAAGGTGCCGACGGATGGCCTCACAACAGTTGTTCGTGCGGGCAAACGGAATTGCGAGGCCATTCCAATATTCGTGACAAGGTTTCGAGTGAGAGCGGAAACAATGCAACTTACATGGGAGGAGTCTACAGTGCATAGAGTAGCGATATTTCTCTTGCTTGCGGTAACAATTGTCGAGGGACAAGAACCTCAGAGCGGCCCCGCCGCAGGGAACCTCGCTGGTCAAAGTCTCGCCGCAACTTCGTCGGTCATACCTACACGCGATGATCATGATAGTCAGGGCCGCTGGTTCGGAAGGGTTGGTGCGGTAGGTGCGGTCTATCACTCGAGCGCCACATTTGCAACTGGTGGCGTTCAAATTCCGCATGCCAGTGCACAAGTGAGCGATAACGAGAGTGTAACGTTTGAAGTCGGCTACGATATCACCAAGAACATCTCCACACAGCTGATGGCAGGAATTCCACCGAAGCCGGCAATCACTGGCGAAGGAACTGTCGCGCAGCTGCGGGAACTCGGTGCAGTCCGTTACGGCCCCGGCATCCTATCCGGGGTGTACCGGATGCCACGGTGGAAAACCTTTCAGCCCTATGCAGGCGGCGGGGTTGCATACGCAATCTTCCTGAAAGACCACAATGCCTCAGTTTCCGACCTCCACGTCGCGAATAGCTTTGGTTCCGTCGTCCAGGCAGGGGCTGAATACACGCTCAGTGGAAGATGGAGCATCTTCGGTGACTTCAAGGAAATCTGGCTCGGCGTCAATGCTCATGGGTTGATCGGCGGCGCGGTTCCCGTGACCGCCCATGTGCCCCTAAATCCGAGTTTGATTTCTGCGGGTGTAAAGTATCGCTTCGGTCGAGCGCGGCGACAATAGCCGCCGGCTTTGACTGCACCTTGCTGACGAATGTGCTGTTGGTTGGTTCCACGGCGCGGAAGCAAGCCCCAACCCGGAACATGCGCTATTCACGAACGAACTTCTCCGACTGATCGAAAGTGGGCTCCATCTTTTGGAGCCGCATTATGTGGATGTTCTCGAGTTGAGCGTTGTCCAGGAGCTGACGAGGGAAGAAGCTGCCCGAATCTTGGGTCTCCCCATTTCAACAGTGAAGTCAAGATTATATCGCGCGCGTGGGTTTTTATCGCGGCACGTCCAACCGATGCTGGGGCTGAGGCGGCGACGCGCACATTCTCGAGAGGGTCGAGCGGTCGCGCTCGCACGTCGAAGAGCAACGTCTGCCTGAGAAGTGAGAAGGACGAAATAGAGATAACCGCGTCGCAATAGTGTTCATCGAAGGAGTGCGGTTTGATGGCAAACCCTATTCTGGTCGTTACACCACGCCTCACCCAACCAGTCGAGGCGCGGATTGAGAGAGAATACGAGGCAAGGCGAAAAACTGATGGAACATCATTTACGCGTAATGAACTCCTCGCAGCCTCCGAAGGTGCCGATGCATTGCTCATCACACCGTTCGACCGACTTGACGAAGATTTCTTTCGCACAGTGTCGGCCACAGTTAAGGTAATCTCGACCTACTCCGCCGGGACAGACCACATCGACATGCGAGGAGCCGCGTTGCGAAACATTGCAATTGGATCTACACCGGCGGAAGTAACCGATGCGACGGCGGACATCGCAATGCTCTTGCTTCTGGGGGCGAGTCGGCGCGCGTTTGAAGCACAGGAATTGGTCAGAAGGGGCGATTGGACATTACAAAGTGCAGGCGCTCTGCTGGGCTGGCAGATTACGGGCAAGACTCTCGGAATTCTTGGAATGGGACGCATCGGACAGGCCGTAGCGAGACGCGCACAGGGCTTTGGGATGAAAGTTCATTATTCGAACCCACACCGGCTGCCCGCGGAAACTGCAGGTGACGCAGTATTCCATGCTGATCCTCTCGACTTGCTGAAAGTAAGTCAATTCCTGAGCCTGAATGCGCCTGAGACACCAGGAACTCACCACTTTCTCAACGCGAAGACGATTTCTCTGCTCCCTCAAGGGGCCATCGTCGTGAACACTTCACGAGGTGGCCTCGTCAGAGATGAGGACCTGATCGCTGCTCTCAAGATCGGGCGAATCGCTGCTGCAGGTCTAGACGTTTACGAAGGAGAGCCAAACCTCAATCCTGCATATATCGGGCTCAAGAATACATTTCTCTTGCCGCATATCGGTTCGGCAACGATTGAGAGCAGGACGAACATGGGCATGGCTGCACTCGATCGCATTGACGCCGTCCTGCATCGAGAATAAGATTGGGCGCCTTCGGACTGCGAAGCGCATTTGTGCAGAGTACTTAGACAGCAAGGAGATGAAGATGAAAGCTTTTTGGAGAAGTTCGCAACTTCTCACGACAGCATACATGGTTCTTTAGATGGCATTGTTGCTGTTAAGCCCTGGCGCGTCGACTGCGCAGAATAACGACCACCATGTCCACAACGTTGTGTTGGTTCATGGCGCATGGGCTGATGGCTCGGGTTGGAAAAGCGTTTACGACGTTCTGACTCGGGATGGTTACAACGTCAGCATCGTGCAGGAGCCGGAAACGTCCTTTCAAGATGATGTGGCAGCCACCAAGCGCGTCATTGCTCAGCAGGATGGCCCCTGCATTCTCGTTGCTCACAGCTATGGCGGCGCCGCCACAACAGAGGCAGGAAACGAGCTTTCGGTTGCGGGCCTCGTCTATGTCGCGGCCCACATGCCGGATGCCGGCGGGAGTGAAGCGGAGGATGGAAGGCGCTTCCCAAGCGATCTCAGTAAATCTACCGGCATAAAGAAGACTCCAGACGGCTTTACCTACCTCGATCCAGCCCAATTCCAGGAGTATTTTGCGGCCGATGTTCCCTTGGATCAAGCCAAATTCATGGCCCAGTCGCAAGCGCCGAATTTTGCCGATAACTTTAAGGCCGTGATCACCAAAGCGGCGTGGAGTACCAAGCCGAGTTGGATGGTGGTAGCAGGTTCAGACCGAACCATCAATCCTGAGCTGGAGCGGTGGTATGCCAAACGGGCACACAGTCACACGATTGAGGTACCTGGCGCGAGCCACGCGGTCTATGTCTCCCATCCAAAGGAGGTCGCGGCTACGATCGAGGACGCCGCGGAACATGCGCAGTAAATTGCGATGGGGCTTCGCTCGCTGCCAAATGTTTTTACCGCTGCCGCAGAGGGCGCCGCAGGACGCGGAAGGGCACTTTCTCGTAACTTTTTGTCGTAACATTTGGAGCGTCTTCCCTCGTTTTCCTGTATTTTCAGGGCATGAGATACGCATTCCTGGCCATCCGGCGATGCGGCTCATCATTCTGAAAAGAAAAGGGCTTACAGACAGGCCAGGGAAAACGTGGGAAAGAAGAGGAACCGTAGGACAGCTGACTCTGGATCAGCATATCGGGGTTCGAATCCCTGGGCGCCAGCCAATCACACACTTCCTCGTCCTCCATTGGCGCAAACCACTCCGGGAACTCCAGTCTCGCTCACTGGTCCCCCGCCGCACCCATCGGAGCGAAGCTGCTACGGTCCTGGGCCAGCTCGCCGCTGAGCCGCGTGGAGAATCGGCTTGCAGCTTCCTTCGACATGTGGAGGTGATCCACGAAATCGGATTCGGATGGCATCCAATCGCTGGCGTCGAGGAGATGAATTCCTTGACCCCTTGCCAGTGTCTCCACGGTCCGCAGGTATTGCGTCCAGGCAGGCCGCGCATAGAATTGCTGGCGATGAGAGGGCGACATGGGCATGACGAGAATCACGGGTTTCATGTCGGCGTGCCTGGCCTCGCTGAACAGGGTTTCGTAGCTGGCATTGAACGCCGGATGGGCGAGGAAGGCGCGGGCCTGGGCATCGAACGATTGGACGGAGGCAGCTTCGAGCAGATCGAAGTCGCTGACCCGGCCCATCCTGTTGGACGCTTCGCCCGGCATGCCCATCGACTCCATCTTGCGGCGCAGCAACTCGGTGTACTTCCAGGCGTTGGTGCGGTAGGCGAGCAGCGGCAAGATGCGCAGGCTCTCGAACTCCGCGTCCTGGAGCGGACCGAACCGGTATACCGATGCGATCTCAGAGAAGGTGAAGCGGGGATCGACGGCCAGCACGCGGTTGCCGATGAGGTCGGCTGGGCGCGCCGCATCGGACTCGGAGAGCTGGAAATCGTAGATGCCGAGCACCAGCACGCGCATGCCGGGATGGCAGCGAGTGGTGTAGTCGAACAGCAGCAGGTGCTCCGGAGGTTGCGTGGCGCCCAGGGCGGCGTCCAGAGGCGCCACGCGGACCCCGTGCTGCGCGGCAGCCGCTTCGATAGCGGGAGCGTCCACGTTGCCGTCGAGCAAAGAGTTCCCGAGGAAGAGAAGATTCGGGTCCTGCGCTTTGCGGATTTCCTCGAGCTTGCGGTAATAGGGGAAGCGATGGCTCCATGCAGCCAGGAGCAGGTTCGCGGTCAGTAAGAACAGAATGGCGGCGAGTACGGTTGGCTGCAGCGGTCGGGAGATCATGGGTTCAGCTCAAAAGTCGATGTAGATGAACTTGGAAGACTGCCCGGAGAAGAAGTAAATGAGGACGATGAACACGATCCAAACCGCGCAGCGGAGGAAGATCCGGGAACGGGCAGAATGAAGCAATGGTGCATCATCGCGTTCGCCGCCCAAGTATTCGAAGAAGGTGCGCAAGGTAGCGAGCATCAGCCGATCAGCAGCCTCCTGAAGAAGAGCATAGCAGTGTGCAAGTCCATGCAGAAGAACGCCCAGCCGGCATTCGTCAGGACGAAGGTCAGCGCGCTGCTTGACAACGCGGCAAGTGGGTGAGGACTGGGCGCGCCACGCAGTCGACGCCACAGGCGATGACCACACAGCAGCAGGCCGTGCCAAAGCCCCCAAACCACGAAGTTGAGGCCCGCGCCATGCCATAGCCCGCTCAACAGAAAGACGATGAGGATATTAGCGTACACGCGCAGCGGAGCGACGCGCGATCCGCCCAGCGGAATGAAGATGTAATCGATGAGCCAGCGCGTGAGGGAGATATGCCAGCACTCCCAGAAACGCTGGATGTTGCGGCGGCCATAGGGCCAGTTGAAGTTCTCCGGGACGCGAATGCCGAACAAACGCGCGGACCCGATGGCAATATCGGAGTAGCCGGAGAAGTCGGCATAGATTTTTACGCCATAGGCGAGCAGCCAAAGCGGCAGGATGCGGCGGTCCGCGAGCAGGATGTCGTGAGCATTCAGGTGATTTGTCCAGGCCGTCAACAAGTCGGCTATGGCGAACTTTTTTACCAGCCCGGTTAGAATGCGAGTCACTCCGCGTTCCCAGTCGCGATTCCACTCCACGGGTTGGGCGCGCAATTTGGGTAGGAAATCCTGGTAGCGCTTGATGGGACCGGCCACCATGGTGGGGAAGAACAGGATGAAGGCGAGGTACTCGTCCAGCGAGCCGGCTTCGGTTTTTCCTGCCCGGCGGTCCCAGGCATAGTGATAAAACTCGAACGTGAAGAACGAAATGCCGAGGGGAAGAAACGCGCCCTGCCATCGCACGGGGTTTGCTCTGTGCAGAAAGACGAGGCTGGTGAAAAAGTTCCAATATTTGAAAACACCGAGCAGCAACAGGCTTTGCACCATGCCGAGCAGGCACCACCGCGACGCCGGCCGGTAGAGGCGGCTGGTTAGCGATTCCCAAACAAAGATGAAAAGGCAGGCTGCTCCCCAAACTCCGGCCATTCCATACGCGAAATAAAGGAAGAAGCCGCTGCCGAAGAGCACGATGACCCACGTCCGCAATCCTGCTGGAGCGATGCGGTAGAGCGCCGCTGAAGGAAGAAGAAAAGCCAAGTAGTAGGCGAAGGTATTGAAAATCAAAGGAAGGGATCTCCAGGAGCAAAACCCAGTCTAGCAGCGGGCCGATTCGGGTCCTCACGCAGCTTCGGCAGCAAGGATGTTCCGCGACTGGGCCAGGATCACGGCATCTTTCTGCGCCATTCCGAAGGTGCGGGCAGAGGCTCGTTTGCTGAAGGCGAGGTCGAAGGCTGACGCGAAGGCCGGGCAGCCGGAGCTGAAAGCGACGCTCGAAGTGGCGAGCCTGAAGCCGGGCGACATCATCGAGTGCGTAGGCGATTGCTCAACCTTCGAGTCCGACGGAAAGGAAGGGTGCCAGAACTCAAAGAAGGCGCCGCTTTGGTTCAAGGATGAGGGCAACGGCGCGAAACGGTATCAAGTCAGAATGGAAGGAAAGGATTATGGCAACCGCTCCAGAGGCGTTGCTTCGGTCCCGCTCTGCGTGAACTCGAAGCGCAGAATCCAGACGCTGGGAACGGCCTGCCCACGGGATTGCGCCGGCTGGAACTTCCACTGGCGCGCCGACTCTAACGCCAGCCGGGCAAAGTACTTGCTCGGCCCTTCCGAATTGAACGTTGCATTGGAGACTTCGCCGCGCGCGTCGACCACGACTCGTATCGCGACATTGACTGTGCCGTGAATGGTCGCGCTCGCGCTCGCCGGCACTTCGGGTAAAACCCGCTGAGCGACCGATCCGTTCACGACCGATCCGTTCACGACCGATCCAGGCGTCGTTTGGGTCTCCGCGGTGGGATGGCTTGCGGTCTGCGGGGCCGGAAGCGCGGCAGCTTGCGGCGCGGAGGGCGCTGCGGATTGCGGAGACGGACCCCGAGGCGCTGGGGCTTGCGTCTCAGGAGGTACAGCGCTCTGCGCGGGAGGCGGCGTAGCGGTAGGCGCAGGCGGTGAGCTTTGCGCGGCCGGTGGAGGCGTCGCCGGCAGCGGCTTGCGTTGCGGTTTAAGTAAGATCGTGAGCAGAATCACCAGCACGACCGCCGCGCCGGCGATCGCCGCGGCGCGCATTCTCACGGGCGACTTCTTTTTGGCTTTCTCCGCCGCAGTCGGTTCAGCGCCGGCCGATTCGAGACGGTGCTTCACCTCTTCAGCCGACCAGCGCTGGGCCGGGTTGTCCGTCAAACAATGCCGCGCAATGTCGGCAAAGGGCTGGGGGATGGAGGCGATGACGCCAGCCTCGAATGGCACGCCCTGGCCTTTGGCCGGGGTGCGCTGGGTAAGAGCTTCGACGAGCGTAACCGCCACAGACCAAAGATCCGCGGCCGGAGAAATGGGGCGCAGAGCCAGTTCCGGCGCGTCGTAGGCGCCAACCGCGGAGATCGGTTTTCGATGTTTGGCTGCCACGTAGAGGCTGTCCCCAGAGATCTTCAATCGATTGTCGACGACCATGATGTTCGTCGGCTTGAGATGCCCGTGCACGAAGCCACGGCTGTGAAGATAGGACAAGGCGTCGACGACCGGGTCGATCATCTCCCGGGCCTCTTCGGATGTGATGGTCCGCTCGGGTAGGACCTGGGCCAGGATTTCGTCGGCGAACTCGGTGACTGCGTAGATCAGCGATATGCCGTCGACCTGGCACCGCCCGAAGCGGAAAACGCTCATCAGGTGCGGATGTGAGAGCTTCATCGACGAAGCCCAGCCGGAGTATCGCGCTCCTGCATCGGCGGCATCGGCCGGGATCAGCTTGATCGCCGCCTTCTCCGCGCGCGGACCCTCGAGCTCGGTGCGGAACACTCCGCCCCGTTCCGAGCCGCCTAGCCACTCCAGGAGCGTGAATCTTCCGTCGATCATGCGCCCGACCCAATCGCGGGTGATGGTTGCGGTTTCCATCGCGTCACCATTTTATGCGAATATTTCAAAATCCTCGATTGCAATCATCGAATCGCCGGGAAGGGAAGCCGGGGCGGTTCATTGCCCTCGTCGAGTGCCTCGAGCCACGCGCGAATGCTGTCACGAAGCGCCTCTACAGCAACCTCGCCGAATTCGACGGGATAATTCTCGAGCCGGCGCAATGCCACGCGCAGCAGGGACCGCGTTCCTGCCGGATTGCTCTTGCGCAGGTGATGAAATGCGGCTGCGATCTGGATCAGCGCCTGAAGGAAGGTCTTTTCCGGCTCCTGGCATTTAAGCCAAACCTTTTCCCAGTGTTCGTGCGCGAGAAAGAACTCGCCGTTTCGGTAGCATTGCAGACCTTCGGCGAGCGCGCCGCTGGACCAGTTGAGGGTCATTGACTCCTATTATCGTTGCGACTCCCGGAACTCCTGTGCGTGGCGTCCAACCCACCCTTGCGCCAGCCACTCCACGGACGAAGACCCTTTCGTGGGGACCCGGGCGCGCCGCAAGGATGGGGCACCCGGCATCGATTTCTTACCATCGATGCGGCTCCCGGCATTCCCGCGCGAAGCAGCGGGTCAGTTGGGTCCGGCCTACTCTGCGCGCAGCGCTTCCATGGGTTCTACGCCCGCCGCCCTGCGCGCCGGCACCAGTGCGGCAGCCAGCGAGACCACCACCACACCAAGCGCTGCAGCCGCGAGGCTCACGGGATCGTGCGGAGAGAGCTGATACAGCATGGCCGCCATCAGCCGCGATCCCATCCACGCCAACGGCAAACCCATGACCAGCCCTGCGGCTACCATGCCCAAACTGTCGCGCAGAACCATCCACAGCACCTGGCCCCGGGCGGCGCCCAGCGCCATGCGCAGGCCGATCTCCGCGACACGGCGATTCACGCGATAGGCCAGTGTGCCGTAGAGGCCGACGGCCACCAGCAGCGCCGCCAGAGCTCCGAAGAACGCTCCCAGCCGGGCAAAGAGGGTTGGCGTAAGATAACTCTCTTCAAACTGCGATTTGAGCAACATCGGTTCTTCGACCGGCGCGTTGGGGTCCATTTCGCGCACGATGCGTTGGACCTCAGGCAGCAGCGCCATCGGGTCACCTGCCGCGCGGACCTCCACATCCATCCGCCCGATGACAGGATCCTGAAGAAAGCAATACCAGGCCATGGGTCGCGGCTCTTCGCCTGCCGATTGATACTTGTTGTCCCGCACGACGCCGACGATCGTCGCGCGCTCTTTCCCTTCGCCCAGCGTGTGCCCGATCGGTGAAGCGCCGTTCAGGTTTCTCTCAGCGAAGGTCTGGTTCACCACGGCAACCCGTTCCGCGCCGGCGATGTCGCTGGCCGAGAGGCCGCGACCGGCCAGCACCGGAATCCCCAGCGTGCGGAAGAATTCCGGTCCGACAATGTTGTCGTATAAAAGGCCGCGCCCGTTGTCCCACGAGTAGTGCCGGCCATCCATGACCATCAGGCCTCCGTCAGTCCAGCCGGAGCCAGGCCGCTGCTCGGCCACCGTCGCCGAGCGTACCCCGGGCAGCGCGCGCAACCGATCCGTCAACTGCGTGTAGAAGGCCAGCAACTGCGCATTGTCGCGCGCGCCGGCGGGATGCGCCCCGAAGGCCAGCACGCGATCGGCGTCCATGCCCAGATCGACATTCTGGTAATTCCACAGCGTGCGAATCAGCAGGCCCGCGGCGAAGAGCAGCACCACGCACATCGCCATCTGCGCTGTGATGAGCAGCTTTCCTGTCAGCACGCGGCTCCGGCTTTCCGAGGTTTGCGTCCCTGCGGACCGGAAAGCCAGCGTGACTGGAGCATTCGAGGCAGCCCGCAGCGGCGCCAGCCCGAAGAGCAGGGCTGAGCCGGCCGCCAGTGCGAGCGTGAAGAGCAGCACCGTCCCATCCGGCGCCAGGCTGGTTTCGATTCCAGACCACTTGCCCAGCAAGCCCGTCGCCGCGACAGCGAACGCCCAGCCCAGCGCCCCGCCCAGGCCGGCGAGCAGCAAGCTCTCGGCCAGCAGTTGCCGAAAGAGCGGCCAACGACTCGCGCCCAGCGCCAGGCGCATGGAAAACTCGCGCTGCCGCGAAGCATTGCGCGCCGCCATGAGCATGAGCAGGTTCACGCAGGCGATCACGAGCACCAGCGCGACCATGCCCATCAGCACCTGCAGCGGCTCGCGGTAGTCGCCGGCCGAGGTGCCCAGGCCGCGCGCCGCAACCATCTCCAGCTCGAGCGGCTCGCGGCTGCGCCTTACTTCCTGCCCTACGGTCTCCCAAGCGGCGTGGGCAAAGACCGGATCCATGCGCGCCAGCGCCTGCTTTTGCGTCACGCCCGGCCGCAGCCGAGCGATCAGCATCAGATTCCACCAGTTCGGCGAGCCGTAAAGCGTGTGCGCGGAGGTGGGAATGCCCCAAGCATTCAAATCCGGACGATTCTGCAAAGGCACCCACAGATCGGTTGCGTCGCCGCCCGCTTCCACGCCGTAAAAATGTGGCGCGGCTACGCCGATCACCGTCATTGGCGCACCATTCACGTAGATAGCCTGTCCAACCACTTTGGGATCGCGCTGGAACCGGCGTGTCCAATAGGCATAGCTCAGCACCGTGACCGGCGAGTGCTTCTCTTCATCGGCCGGCACAAAGGCGTGCCCCGCGGCCATGCCCACGCCCAAAGCGGAAAAGAAGTTGCCGCTCACCTCATCGGCTTCCACATCTTCCGGCGCGTCGCCGAACCGAACGGCGGTCTTTTTCAACGAAAGAGGCACGTATGCAATCAAATCGGAGAAGACATTTCGGTCTTGCCGCATGCGTTCGTAGACATTGATCCCGTAGGTGTACCGGGTATCGCCGGTCGTGTTCACATTGGGCGGCTCGTTCTGGTGCGTCAGGTAGAAAAGTCGTTGCGGCTCGCGCACCGGCAGCATCTGCAGCAGCACCGCGTTCATCACGCTGAAGATGGCCGTGTTCGCGCCGATGCCCAGCGCCAGGGTGACGACGGCCGTCGCCGCAAATCCCGGCGACCGGCGCAACCGCCGCACGGCAAATCTCAATTCTGCGAACATGCGCCTCCTCCCGGGTCCGGAATGGCTGCACTACCACTCCCCGCCAGTTCGAGCAGGTTTCGGGCCAACCCATTGATTCGGAAACTGCTGATTCCAGAATGCTTGCGGTGCCGGCGACCCGGCGTCTTGTCCGCAATCGCAATCCGGTGTGCGGAATCGGACGGCCGATACCAACCTGGGAGCTGTGGGACTGCTGTCGCCTCATTGTTGCGGAACTAGAATGTCTCAACGTCGTAAATCCCTGGAGAAAGGATTCAGAATCGCCCGTTTCGAGCGTCATCTCTATGAAAAGCGGTAAAGGTGAGCCAATGGCCGCGGCCAGCGCAACATTGCCGATCGCAGAATCCGGCGAGCTCTCCCGATTATTCGGCGAGCATCACCGGCGCGTTCTGCTTGCCGCCTACCGGATCACGGGCAGCATGGCCGACGCGGAAGACGTGGCGCAGGCGGTCTTTCTGCGACTGGCCAATGGCGGCGACGTCGCGATGAAGAACGCCGGCAGCTACCTGTACCGGGCGGCCGTCAATGGCGCGCTCGATCTGCTGCGTAGAAGAAAGGCGGCCGCGGCTGAACCGCTGGACGCTGCCGCACATGTCGCGTCGGCCGTGCCGGGAAGCTCTCCGGAAGAGGTCGCCTCGCAGCATCAGCTCGGACGATGGCTGCGGCAGGCTATCGCCGATCTGCCGCCGCGCGCCGCCCAGATGTTTGCGCTGCGCTACCTCGAAGAGCTGGGGAATCGCGAGATCGCTGTCCTGATGGGCACGTCGCAGGCCGTTGTTGCCGTCACGCTGTACCAGGCGCGATCGAAGCTGAAGAAGCAGCTTGGCGAGATGAAACGGGGGATACGATGAAGCACCATGACGAACAACTTCTGACCGACGCGATTCAGGCGCTCAAGAGCGCAGAGCCTGGATCGGAAGCGATCTCCGCTTCCGCTGGACGAATTGCCGATCGGCTGGGCATTGCGGTACGCGCCGACGCTGCAAAAGAAGCCATTCAAAGCTGCGACGACATTCAACGGCTGCTGGGCGCCTATCGCGCGGGAAGCCTCTCTGCGGCGCGCGCGCTGCTGGTCGAAGCTCACCTGCGCGACTGCGGTCGCTGTTTGCGCAGCTTCAAGAGCGGTCGGCGCACCGCCGCCGTGGATTGGTCGGCTCCCAAAGTCAAGACCGAGCGGGACCGCTCGACAACGTGGCGTCCGGGGCGGCTAGGTTGGGCATTCGCCGTCTCCTTCGCGTTGCTGCTGTGGGGGACGATCGTCTACCGACTGTATTGGGCGATTCCGCCGGGAGTGCGTGCCGAGGTGGAATCGATCCATGGCTCGGCTTACTTGATTTCGAATGCCAGCGACCGGCCGCTGGAGCCTGGCGCGCAATTGCGCGAAGGCGACCGGCTGCGCACCGGCGGTGGATCGCGCGCCATGCTCAAGCTCGCCGACGGCTCGACGGTCGAAGTGAATGAGCGCAGCGTGCTCGCGGTCGGCGAGCGCGGCCGCGATACGACGATTCGGCTCGACGGCGGCGCCGCAATTGTGCAGGCCGCGAAGCGCGCCCTGGGTCATTTGTATGTTAAGACTCCCGACTGCCGCGTGGGTGTGACCGGGACGGTCTTCTCGGTCGATGCGGGAATCAAGGGCTCGCGCGTGGCCGTGCTCGAGGGCAACGTGCACGTGATGCATTCGGGCATCGAATCTCTGCTGCATGCCGGCGATCAACTGGCGACAAGCGACAAGCTGAGCCCGGAGCCGCTCGCAGAGCAGGTCTCCTGGAGCCAGGATCGCGAGAAATACCTGCGCCTGGTGGCGCAGCTCGCCACCCTGCAGCACCGCATCGGCCAGATTCCGTTCCCCGAGCCTCGCTATGGCAGCGATCTGCTGTCCCGCGTGCCCGCCGATACGCTGCTCTACATCAGCATTCCCAACCTTGGCGATTTCTTGAGCCAGGCCAATTCCATCTTTCACGATCAGCTCAGCCAGAGCCCCGAGTTGCAGCAGTGGTGGGCCCGCGGCCACGTGAACAACACCGAGGAACTGGACGCCCTGGTCGACAAGCTGCACGACGTCAGCCAATACCTCGGCGACGAAGTGGTCATCGTTGGCGTCCGGCAGGGCGATCAGCCGGGATTCGCTGTGCTTGCCGATGTCCAGCGTAGCGGGCTGGATGAGTTGCTGAAGGATCGTTTCTCGTCCCAATCGACCGGAAAGCTGACTGTCTTCGACGAGCGATCCTTGAACGTCGCTGCCGATATTGGAAACAGCGGGCAGGGCGGCTACGCGCTGGTTCGGCCGCACGAGGCTGTCTTCTCCAACAGCATCGGGACATTGAAAGAAATCGACGCGCGACTGGACGCCGGCGCCAGCGGCTTCGCCGATGGCGACTTCGGCCGCGAGATCGCCGCCGCCTACGAACGCGGCGCGGGAATCATTCTCGCCGCCGACCTGCACCAGATGATGAATAAGAAACTCACTGGTGCGCGCGCCGGCCGCGCCGGGAATGACGTGATGGGGAACAGCGGCCTGGAGAGCGTGAAGTACCTGATCGCCGAGCATCGCGAAGTGAATGGAGCACCCGAAAACCACCTGAATCTGCAGTTTTCAGGAGAACGTCAGCGCGTTGCCTCGTGGCTTGCCGCTCCCGCGCCGATCGGTTCGCTTGATTTCGTGTCGCCGAACGCGGCGCTGGCGGTTGCGGCGCTCTCCAAGGACCCCAAGGCCATCGCCGATGACATCGTCGCCATGACGGCCGAGCATCGCGGCAGCGACGAAGAAAGCCAGAGCGGGGCGAGAGAAGAGATCGAAGACACTGTTCGCAACCAACTGGTCCCCAGCCTCGGCGGAGACTTCCTGTTGGCGCTGGATGGACCGGTTCTTCCCACGCCTTCGTGGAAACTCGTCGTCGAAGTCCACGACTCGAACCAGCTCCAGGCGGCAATTGAGCGCGTGGTTCAGCTCGTCAACGAGCAGGAGCAGGGCCAGAACGCGCGTCCGCTTGCCATTGATTCGAGCCAGAGCGGCGGGCGAAGGTTCTACGCGATCCGCGATGCCGCTTCCGGAAACATCGTGGCGCAATATACCTATGCCGACGGATTTCTGGTCGTGGCGCCGAATCGCGCACTGCTGTTGGATGCGCTGCGCGAGCATGCCAGCGGCGACACGCTCGCCCGTTCGGCGGCGTTCAAGGATTTGCTGCCCAAGGATGCGAACGAGAATTGCTCCGCGGTCGCCTATCAGAATCTGAGCCCCGTACTGAACCCGCTGCTTGGAACGCTCAGCGGCGATACGGCCGATATGCTGCGTAAGCTGGCGGCCGACTCGCGGCCTACTGCCATCTGCGCGTGGGGCGAGGAAAACCGTATCGAAGCGGCCAGCGACAGCCGGCTCTTCGGATTCGATTTCCTCACCCTCGGGGCATTGCTCGATTCCCGGAACAAGTCCACCATGGAACACGTAAGAGAGTGACATGGGCATCGTCGATCTCGACCGGCTGGAAGTGCGCCTCGGCGGGCGCATCGTCCTGAATGGGCTAACGGGAGAGTTGCGGGGAAATGCCATCGGGTTGCTCGGTCCCAACGGCGCCGGGAAATCGACATTGATCAACACGCTCCTCGGATTCCATTTGCCTTCGAGCGGCGGCGCGCGCGTCTTTGGCCTCGACTCGCGCCATGACCGCGCGCGGATCCGCCAGGGCATCGGCTACATGCCGGAGAACGATTCGTTCATCGGCAACCTGAGCGGCGTACGCTTCGTTCGCTACATGGCCGAATTGGCCGGCTTGCCCCCGGGCGAGGCGCTGGAGCGCGCGCACGAAGCGCTCTTCTATGTCGGCCTGGGCGAGGTTCGATACCGCAAGGTAAGCACCTACTCGCTGGGCATGAAGCAGCTCATCAAGCTCGCCCAGGCGCTGGCGCACGGTCCCAAGCTGCTCATCCTCGACGAGCCGACCAACGGCCTCGACCCCGTGGCGCGCCAGCGCATGATTCAAACCATCAAGGAGATTCGCAAGGCGGGCAGCATCCGGCTGCTCATCTCCTCGCACCTGCTGCGCGATATCGACGAGACCTGCGACGAGGTGCTGATTCTCAAGGACGGCCGCATCGCGGCTCTTTGCAACATCGAGGAGGAGCGCCGGTCGCACCGCAACTTCATTGAACTGGAGACCGCGGGGGCGACCGAGCAGTTCGCGGTCAACGTGCGCGGCCTGGGCTGCGAATGCGCGAGCTTTCCCGGCGGGCGCATCAAGCTGGTAATGCCCGATCGCCTGGAAGCGCGCGACCTGTACGTGATCGCCGGCGAGCAGGGCGTGCAGATTCGCCGCATGAGCCAGCGGCGCGACTCGCTGGAGGACATCTTTCTGCGGGCCATGGGGAACGAAGGGCAGGCAGCCAATGTCGGTTTATAAGCACGATTACCGGGCCTATTCCGGCAGGATCACGCCCGCGTGGGCGCGCGTCGGCGTGCTCGTCCGCTATGGCCTGGCCGAAGCCTGGTCCTCGAAGATCACGATAGGCCTTGGTTTGGCCTCGATGATTCCCTTCATTATCTTCTTGATTCAGATCTATCTCGCCAACAACCCCGCCACGCGCCTGCTCGTCTCCAGGAACAATCTGCGCTTCCTCGATGTCGATGCGGAGTATTTTCTACGGGCTCTCGAGGCGCAATGCTGGTTCGCGCTTCCCTTGATGTCATGGGTCGCGCCACGCCTTATCACCTACGATCTTGCCGATAGCGCCCTCCCCATCCTGCTCAGCCATCCCATCTCGCGTTTCGGATACGTCCTAGGCAAATTCGTTGCGGCCTTCGCGTCGCTTGCGTCCGTTACTGTGCTTCCATGCCTGGTGCTCTTTGTCTACCAGTGCTACTGTGCTCCGCCCGGCTGGACGATGGCGAACCTTTCCATCGCATTTGGAATCGTAGCCGGCACGACGATCTGGATTACGCTGCTTTCCATGGTTGGGCTCGCTTTCTCGTCGTGGGTAAAATGGCGAACCCTTGCCACCGGAGTGATCTTTGCCGCGGTCCTTGTGCCGGCGGGCGTGGGGGGCATCGTCACGGCCGTGCTCCGCACCCGATGGGGAATGCTGCTCAACCTGCCTTTCATGATGACCCAGCTTTGGCAGCGGCTGTTGGGCGTGCCGGAGATGGTCCGGACCGCCCGCGACTGGTCGCTGCCGAGCGCGGCAATTCTCGTTATGCTGATCGCGTCCTGTCTGGTTTGTGCAGCGATGCTGAATGCCCGGATTCGTGGCCGCGAAGTGGTCAGAGGATGAACGCCATGAACGACCGGATCGCCTTCGAAAACGTCTCCAAGTTCTACGGCGAAGTCCTCGGCGTCAACCGCATCTCGTTTTCCATTCCGCCCGGCATCACCACGCTCGTCGGCCCCAACGGCTCGGGCAAGACCACGCTGATGAACCTGATGACCGGGCTCGTGCAACCCTCCAGCGGCCAGATCTCGGTGTTGGGAATCGCTCCTGGCGACGCCAACGCATTCTTTCGCATGGTAGGTTACTGCACGCAATTCGATTCCTTCCCGCGCGGGTTGACGGGATACCGGTTTCTCTTCGACAGCCTGATGCTGCACGGCATCGGCGAATACGACGCCTTCCGCCTGGCCAGCGAAGCGCTGCAGCGCGTTCGGCTGAGCGATGCGGCCGGCCGCAAGATCGCTGCCTACAGCAAAGGCATGCGCCAGAAGATCCGCCTGGCCCAGGCGATCGCCCACCATCCGCGGGTGCTGATTCTCGACGAGCCCCTGAACGGTCTCGATCCCATGGCGCGCGCCGAATCGCTGGCGCTCTTCGAAGAACTCGGCCGCCAGGGCATGCATCTGGTCATCTCCAGCCACATTCTCGACGAGGTCGACAGGATCTCGGATCGCGTCATCCTGATCACCGGCGGATACCTGATCGCCGAAGGCAACATTCACCAGGTGCGGCAGGAGGTGCGCGACAAGCCCATGCAGGTTTTGGTCCGCTGCGACAAGCCGGAACTGCTGGCCTCGAGAATGTTTTCGGTGAATCACTGCGTCGAAGCGCGGCTGCACGGCGACGGCAAAGGCGTCTTTCTGCGCACGGCCGATATCGACGAGTTCTATCGGCTGCTGAACGATGTCGCGATCGAGGGCCTGGTGAAGATCGAAGCCGTTGCCCCCGCGGACGATAACGCCAACGCGATCTACAACTACCTGATCGGGTCGGATGGGAGTGCCTCCTAATGGCCGCGAACGCCAACACGCTGACGAACCGCCTGAAGCAGCAGCCATGGGGGCTGTGGTGGCTGCAGGCGCGGCGCCTCACGCGCATTGAGGTGCGCAGGAACCTGTTGTCGTGGCGAGCAAGCTGGATCTACTTTCTCGCTTTCGTTCCCGCGGCCATCCTCCTCATTCACGCTGTGTTTGACCGGTTTGACAGCCGCAACCGTTTGGATATGAGCGACGACACCATGGTTCTGGCCGGCATCGTGCAGTTCTATTACATCCGCCTGGGAGTTTTCTTCGGATGCCTTGGCATTTACGCCCGGCTCATTCGCGGAGAGATGGTCGAGCGCAGCCTGCACTACTATCTCCTCTCGCCGGTCCGGCGCGAGATTTTGCTGCTGGCCAAGTTTGCCGCCGGTTCCTTCAGCGCTATTCTGCTCTTCGGCAGCTCGATCATTGCCGCTTTCGCGTTAACCTACCTGCCTTACGGAACAGCCGGCCACGACTTCGTATTCAACGGCCCAGGCCTGGCGCAACTTGAAGCATACCTGGCGATCGCGGTCCTTGCCTGCCTGGGCTACGGAGCCGTCTTTCTTCTCTTGAGCATGATCTTCCGCAATCCCATGCCGGCGGCCATGCTCGTACTCGGCTGGGAGGCTATCAATCCCGTTCTGCCGTCGATTCTGCAAAAGATCAGCGTGGCTTCGTACTTGCGCCACCTGATGCCCGTGAGCGTGCCTGGCGACGGCATCTTTGCGCTGCTCACGGTCGAGACCGAGCCGGTTCCCGCCTGGGCCGCCGTGTTCGGCCTGCTTGTGCTGATCGCCGTCGTTCTGGCCTACTCCTGCTATCGCATCCGGCGGCTTGAGATTCGCTACACGACCGACTGATCTGATAACCGACGCGACCGGCTGTCACAACCGATTGTCATCCTGAGCGAGGTTTGGCGCGACTCCGGGGCTCCCGGCGGGCGGTCTTTGCCCGCTGGGGAGGCTGGGCGCCAAACCGAGTTGAAGGATCTGCGTTTCGTCCGTTTGAAGTCCCGTAACCAATTAGAGCGAATTTCGGTATCAATCTGTTATCGCTTCTCTTCGACCTTGACCACAAAATAAGTCAAGGTCTCGCCCTGCCGCAGCAGCATCTGATGCGCCATCCCGGCCGGGATGTGCACCTCGTCTCCCGCCTTGAGCTCCTGCTGCGCACCGCCTTTCACCGAGGAGCCGCGAAGCTCGCCGGGAGCCGTCGTCTTGGCGTCAACCAGCTCGCCGCCGGTGATCAGCGTCGCGTGGCCGTCGAGAATCGTGAAGAAATCGGCGAAATTCTCGTGCAGCTCGCCGCCTCCGCTTTTGTCGCGAAACGCCAGCATGGTGTAGTGATGCGGATATTTCTCGAGCGTTTCGCTGGCGGAACCGTCGCCATGCGCGGCTAATTCGCGCAGATGCTGCGCACGCACCAGTAACTCATCGTGTGACCAGTGATCGGATTTCATAACTTGTGCAAAAATTCCTGTTACGGACATAAGAAATACCATCAAGAGGAATACCCGCTCGAAGTTTTTCATCAAAATCTCCGGACGTCTCATAACAGATCCGCGATGGCTACGGGATCCATGTCGTTGTAGACCTGGTTTTCTCCGCCCATGCCCCAGCAGAACGAATAACTCGACGTTCCTACGCCAGCATGAATCGACCATCCAGGCGAAATCACCACCTGCTTGTTGGCGACCACGATGTGGCGCGTCTGATGCGCGGGACCCATCATGTGAATGATCCGATCGGCCGGCGCCAGGTTGAAGTAAAGGTAAACCTCCGAGCGACGCATATGCACATGCGGAGGCATGGTGTTCCAGACGCTGCCCGGCGAAAGCTCGGTAAACCCCATGACCAGCTGGCAGCTCCGAGCGCCTTCGAGATGAATCAGTTTCGTGACTTTGCGGTGGTTGGCCGTTCCCCCAGAGCCTAGCACCACCGGTTCGGCCTGCCGGGAATCGATCTTGGCGGCGGGGAACGCGGTGTGAGCCGGATAACTTAGCAAATAGAACTCCGCCGGAGCGCTCGCATTCCGGCTTAGGAAGGCAATCCGCGCATTTCCCCGCCCGATGTACATCGCATCCAGGTGCGCTAATTCGACCCGATTGCCATTGACCTCGACGGCGCCCGATCCGCCGATATTGAAGACCCCTAGCTCACGCCGCTCGGTAAAGTAATCCGCTCGCAGATCGGGGTCCGTTTCGAGACTGAGAGGCGAATCAAGCGGAATGGCCGAGCCGATCACGGTGCGATCGAGATCGACGTAAACCAACGAAATGCGACCGGGCTCGAAGAGCGTATCGACAAGAAATGCGCCGCGCAGCTCTTCGGCGGTCATGCGCGAATAACGAATCGCATCGGCAACCTGGGTCAATCTCATGGTCGGGAGCCTCTCGCAAAGCTTCGAGTCTATTCGATCGATGCGCGAGTTGTCTTTAGGCATTGATACAAAGTCTGCGACAAGGTGACTTCGTTCCTCCCACCCTTACGGCAAAAACAAAGACGTCGCAAGGCTGGGGCGCCCATGGGGCAGAGATTCAAATTGTCATCGGATTTGGGGTTCGAGCTCGGCGAGCTGCCGGGCGCGCCGGAAGATTTTGAGAAACATCGCGCGCGTCAGCTTGCCGGTGTTGGTGTTCTGCAGCGATGGATGATAACTGGCGATTGCGCAAAGTCCGTCAGGCAGCGGGTATTCGGCTCCGTGGCGAAACACGAATCCGGCGCGGCTCGTCATCTGGCCGCGATGGCGGAAGTGAGAGAGCAGGCCATCGAAGGCGATTCGCCCCAGGCAAACCACCACGCGCAATTTGCCCAGCAGCGCCATCTCCTCGTCCAGCCACGGCGCACAGTTGCGCAGTTCTTGCGGCAAGGGCTTGTTCGCCGGTGGAGCGCAGCGCACGACGGACGTGATCCAGAGATCGGTAAGCTTCATGCCGTCGTCGCGCGAGACCGCTTTCGGCTGCGAAGCGAATCCCGCTTCAAACAGCACCGGATAGAGAAAGTCGCCCGAACCATCGCCTGTGAACGGCCGGCCTGTCCGATTCGAACCGTGGGCGCCGGGAGCAAGTCCTAGCGCCAGCACGCGCGCCCGCGGATCTCCGAACGACGGCACGGGCCGTGCCCAATACTCCCAATTCTTGTACAAACGGCGGCGCACTTGGGCGATTTGGGCGCAATATTCGCGCAGCCGCGGGCAGCGCTCGCATTGAATGATGCGAGAGTTCAGGTCGTTGAGCGACGAGGCGCCGCCGAGCATGACGAAATTCTATGGCAAGGCGGAGGGCGGATGAGTCAAACTTGGATGCGGAGGAAATTGCCATGAAACCAGCCAAGCTGTTGCTGCTTGCCGGCGATTTTGTCGAGGACTACGAAATCATGGTTCCTTTCCAGGCGTTGCAAATGGTGGGGCACACCGTGGACGCAGTCTGCCCCGGCAAGAAGAAGGGCGATCAGGTGCGGACCGCCATTCACGACTTCGAAGGCGACCAGACCTACACCGAGAAGCGCGGCCACAACTTCACGCTGAACGCGACTTTCGACGAGATCGACGCCGCAGGCTACGACGGACTCGTGATTCCCGGCGGGCGCGCGCCCGAGTACCTGCGCCTCGATCCGAAGGTACTGGAGATAGTGCGGCACTTCGACCGGACGGGCAAGCCGATCGCCGCGCTGTGCCATGGAGCGCAACTGCTGGCTGCGGCGGATGTGCTGCAGGGGCGCAGAGTCAACGCCTATCCCGCCTGCGCGCCGGAGGTGAAGCGGGCCGGCGGCGCGTTCGTCGAAACCGACTTCTTCGGCTGCGTGGTCGACGGTAATCTTGTAACGGGACCGGCTTGGACCGCGCATCCGGCCTGGCTGAAGCAGTTTCTTCAGGTGCTGGAAGCGCATGTGGCGCAGCCGGTGGGATAATGCGCGCAGATTCGCCGGTTCACGGAGCCGTCGCGCGCCTTGCGCCTGGCTGGAACTGGAATTCAACAGGACCGTAGCGGAGGGCCGAAGAGCCCGCAAGGAGCAGAGATGAAAGGTTTCTTTGAGGCACGTGGCGAAGCGAAGTCACTCTTGGCGGGAATCATCGCCGTGGCGGCGGTGGGCCTTTTGGCGCCAAGGCTCGATGCGCTAAGTTGCAGCGTCGTGAAGCATCCGGCGCCGACCGACGCCGACAAGGCGCTGATCGCCGCAGACTACGACAAGGCTGCGACTCTGTATCGCGCCTCGCTCGAAAAGCAACCGGGCAACGCCGATCTCACCGTGGGGCTCGTGCACGCGTTGCTGCGACAGCAGAAGATCGACGAAGCCCAGGACGCCGTGAAAGACGCGCTCGACGCCTCGCCAAAAACCGCGGCGTTTATTACGCTGCGAGGCGAGGTGGAGCTGGCCCAAGGCCAGCCGTGGTTGGTTGAGCCCACCGTGGTCGAGTCGTACAAGATCGATCCCTGCAACCCGCGCACGCGACTGCTCTTTGCCAAGGTGCTCGAACTCAGCTCGCGCTACGCCACGGCCCGCCAACAGATTCTCATCGCGCACCAGTTCGACCCGGAAGATCCGGAGATTCGCCGCATGTGGATCGAGACATTGCCGCTCGGGCAGCGAATCACGGAGCTCGAATCGCACCTGTCGGCTCCCACAGGAGACGACCCGCAGGAACTCGCGCTGTTGCGCGCGGAGCTTGATCGCATGAAGAAGCGCGCTGTTGAGCCGGCGAAATCCTGCCGACTGGTATCGGCAACGAACTCGGCCGAGATTCCGTTTATCCGTCTCGCCGGGTATGCCGGCCACACGCGTGCCTATGGACTCGATGTTGCTATGAACGGCAAGAGCACGAGGCTGCAGATCGACACACGCGGCGCCGGCCTCAGCATTTATCGATCGGCGGCGGATCGCGTGGGCCTCAAGCGCCTTGGCCCGGAAGACAAAGCCGGCGGCAATCCCGGCGAAAAGCCCAGCTTCACGGCGTACGCCGACTCCATCCACATCGGCAACCTCGAGTTTCACGACTGCCCGGTCAACGTGATCGACAGCGCCAGCCCGTTCGACGATGGCGACGGCATGATCGGCCTGGACGTCTTTTCGGACTTTATGGTCACTGTCGATTTCCCCATGCGCAAATTAGAAGTGGCCCCGCTGCCGGCGCGGCCGGGAGAACCAGCGCTCCCGGCGAGCCTGAAGGCCATCGCCGCTGACTTTGACCCGCTGGAGTCGATCGTCGAGCCGGCGCCGCCGTCGGCCGCAGGCGCACAAACCGCAGCGGCTGCACCCGCACCCAGAGCGATCGGACCCTTCGACCGCGTCATGGCCCCCGAGATGAAGGACTATACGCAGATCTACCGCGCCGGGCACGATCTCGTTTTGTCCACGGCGCTCGACAACGAGAAGATCAAGCTCTTCATCCCCGATGCTTCGGCGGCGGGAACCAACCTATCTGTCTCTGCGGCGCTCGATCTTCCCAAGGTCCACGAAGATAAGAGCCTGGAGCAGCCCGGCCCCGGCGGAAAGACGCAAAAGGTCTTCGTGGTCGATGAGGTGACGTTCAATTTCGCTCACGTCTCGCAAAAGTTGAACGGCGTCGTCTCCGCCGACATTTCACAAGCTTCGAAAACCGATGGAATGGAGATCTCCGGACTGATTGGAATGAACACGCTCAGCCTGCTCACGCTGCACATCGACTATCGCGATGGCTTGCTGAAGGCAGATTACGTCCCGGGGCGCGGATATAAGTTCGAAGATAACTCGAACCCGCAATAGAGCGGTTTCACCGTTGCTTTATCTCGGAACCACGAGAGCCACTCTGAACGATGTGCTAAGCCGGGCATCGGCGCTGTAGAACGGCTCTTAAGATTCAGCGGTCAGCGGCTTCCAACTTGGCCGCGCGCACCACGCGCAGCGGCGCGCCGGA
>JASHTH010000462.1 GCA_030040655.1 Acidobacteriaceae bacterium
TTTATCGATTTCGATCTCCCGTTGTCTTCTCACCGAACCTCTTGCCGGAGACCGCGCAAAACTCCCCCGGGAATCCTCCAGAAATCTCATCTCAATCCGGCAAACCCCTTCTTCTTTTGGCACTTAGCGAGAGTGGCAAATGGCACTTTCTCCCAGAAATTCAGAACGGACTGACAAGATACTGCAGGCGGCAGCCCAACTGTTCGCGCGGCAGGGATATCACGGTACGAGCACCCGCGAAATTGCGCGTCTTGCCGACGTGAGCGAAAACACGTTGTTCCGGCATTTCGATCACAAAGAGGACCTTTTCTGGTCGGCGCTTCGCTCCCGTTCCGCGGGGCTGAAGTTGCGGCGCGATCTGCTCGACAGAATCACCGGCGGAGAAGATCCCGAAGTCGTTTTGCCCAAGATCATCGATCTGCTCGTGGACACCGTGATTTTCAAGCCGGAGCTGCTGCGCCTCATCGCAGTTGCCTTTCTCGAACTGCACTGGAAGACCGAAGCGTTCTGCAAGGAATATCTTTCGCCGATTTTCTCGGCCATCCATCGTTATATCGAGATGAATATCGAGAACGAGCGGGTTCGCGCCTTGGATCCAACGATGCTCACGGCGGCATTGGTGACGACAGTAATGTCTCATGCGGAGATTTCAAGACTTATCGACGGCGATCGGCTATCCTACCCAGGAAGCCGCGAGGCAGCCAGCGCATACACCAAATTCTGGCTGGATGTGCTGACGCCGAGATCTGTGCCGTCTCAATCGGCGGCGTTGCGCGGCAAGCGTGCCTCGATTTGATTTTTGGCCTCTCGATTCCCTACCTGCCCCCACTTGGGTGATCCTTTTTGTCCGCACCCGCCAAATGAAGCCTGCAAGCAGGAGCATTCAATGAGCTCTCCATATCTGCCGGGCAGACGCTATGCCATGGAGCGTATCGTGCGCCGGCTCGCGGCATATCTAAGTAATCTGATTCTGTTTGCGCTTGCCGCGTGTTTCGCATTCGAACTTCGCTTCGACGGCGACTTGCCGCCCAGATACCTGCATTCGATGGAGATGGCTTTGTGCATATGGGCGGCGGTCAAATCGGCGGCCTTTATCGCGGGCTCCGTCAATCAGGAACAATGGCGGTACACGTCGATCTATGAGGCCGAACGAATCATTTTGGCTAACACCGCCGGATCGGTGATCGGCGGAATCTTGGTTCTTGCTTTTCTTGGACGCTCCGCGGTTCCACGGTCGGTGTATGTGCTCGAATGGATTCTTTCCTGTTTTCTCATTCTGGGAGGGCGATTGGCGGTGCGCGTGATCGCCACGGCCAGAAGAGCCCGGCTGATCGAAGGGAAACGAACCCGGACCTTTATCTACGGAGCGGGAGCCGCCGGACTTGCGCTTCTTTGGGAACTGAGGCAGAACCAGTCGCTGATGTTGGATGTGGTCGGCCTGATTGACGACAACCCGCAGTTGGTGGGCTTGACATTCGACGGCAAGCCGGTGTTGGGCACGGGAGAAGAGTTGGGCAGCTTGGCGCGCAAGCACGGCATCAAGAGAGTGCTGATTGCGATCCCGTCGGCGACCGGGCCGCAGATGGTGCGCATCCTGCGATTCGCCATCGAAGCTGGAGTGGATTACAAAATGGTTCCCAGCCTGGGCGAGCTGATACAGGGAACCGATCTCGGGAAACAAATCCGGGATGTGGCGGTCGAGGATTTGCTGGGAAGAAAACCGGTGCAACTGGATCAGGACCTCATCCGCGAACGGATTGAAGGGAAAGTCGTAATGGTCACCGGAGCGGGAGGGTCCATCGGGTCGGAGATTTGCCGGCAGATCGCGCAGTTCCATCCCCTGGCGCTGGTTGGTTTCGACGAGGCAGAAACTCCCTTATTCCAAATCGACCGGGAGCTCGCCAAGAGATTTCCCGGCCTGGCGTTTCATCCCGAGATCGGAGATATTACGCGGCCGGACATGCTGCGTCGCGTAATGCAACAATACGAGCCGTCGATCGTCTATCACGCCGCGGCGTACAAGCATGTTTCCATGATGGAGCGCCACGTATTTGCCGCCGTGGAAAACAATGTTTTCGGTACCTGGCATGTGGCCCTGGCCGCGGCCAATCACGGTGTCGAGGATTTCGTGTTGATTTCGACGGACAAGGCGGTTCGACCCACCAGCATGATGGGAGCCACCAAGCGGGTGGCCGAGCTGGTGATTCGCGCGCTGCATATGGAAAGCGGCACCAAATTCGCCGCCGTCCGCTTTGGCAATGTTCTAGGCAGCAACGGAAGCGTGGTGCCCATCTTCAAGGAGCAAATTGCCGCCGGGGGTCCGGTCACCGTTACTCATCCGGAAATGCGCCGCTACTTCATGACCATTCCTGAGGCGGCGCAACTGGTCGTGCAAGCCTTTGCCATCGGCAAGGGCGGCGAGGTCTTCGTTCTCGATATGGGCGAACCGGTAAAGATCGTCGATCTGGCCAGGGACCTGATTCTCCTGTCGGGGCTGCAACCGGAACGCGACATCAACATTCAATTCACCGGCTCCCGGCCCGGCGAGAAGCTCTTCGAAGAATTGAACTTGCACGACGAACACCTGGTTCCCACTTCGCACTCCCAGATTCGAAGCTATGTATCGCCCTATGACGTGGATGTAAGACAGGTCAAGGCATACATGCAGGAATTGCAGCAAATTGTAAACTCGCGCGATCTTGCCCGGCTGGTGCTATTGCTCAAGGAACTGATTCCCGATTACAATCCGGGCACACAGCTGCTGAAAGTGGCCATGTCCATCGATCCGGACCATAACTCAGGAGCTGCCAAAATGCCCATTCCCGCCGGACAACTGGAGGGCGGGGTTACGGTGAAGAAGCTGGCTTCTGTTACCCGGATGAATTGAGAACAGGGGCAAAAGCGATCCCATGTTTGCTTCTCCTCGGAGGCACAGAAGCCTAGTGGCTCTTTTCTCAAGAATGAGCCACCTGGAACAACGACCGAGACGGGGCACTGGCTTCGCCTCGGAATAAGGCTCCGGCAATCCCTCTTGAACGAGCCGCGCTCAATTCGTTCCTCCCCTCGCCTTTCCCCATGAGCAACGCAACTCCCCTCGGGTTGTATAACCGAACACCCCGGCGCAATGGCCTTCGGCGAAAGCGCCGCGCGGAACGGCTGCAGACCAGGCGGAATTCGAACCTTGTCGCATCGCGGACGTCGGCTCTACGATCGGTCTCCGATCGAGTTGACCCGTGCTACCACCGAATTTGACAAGAATTCAGAGGATTTCCCTTGAGCAACAACCAAAGCACCATCGCTCGCATTGAACAGACGTCAACCGCGCCCGCATCCACAGTCACCCAATCGACTTCAAGCGCAAATGCGCTTCGCGGGCTCATGCGGGTGGTCAAAATGCGCCGCAATTGGCTCATTGCGTCCATCGTTATCTGCGAATTGCTGGCGCTGGCGATTACTCTAATGATGAAACCTACTTACGAATCCACTGCCACTATCGAGTTGAACAAGCAGGGCTCAGGCGTCGATCTGGGTCTTGGAGATGAGTTGAGTTCGACCCTGGGCGCGGGCAATGAAGAGTTGCTTACCGATCTGCAGACGGAAACCGCTATTCTCGAGGGGGATTCCCTCGCGATCGCCGTCATCGAGGAGCTAAAGCTGGAGTCGATGCCGCCCTTTGCCGCAAAAGGAAGCGTTATCGAAAAGGAAAAGTCCGAGGCCGGACTCCCGCTCGAACAGGCCCCCATGCGCCGCACTCGACTCTTGAGCATTTTCCGTGGTCATTTGAAAGTCGTCCCCGAACGCGGCACCCGATTGATTCAGGTTAGTTTCCAAAGTCACGACCAGAATTTGTCCGCGGCGATTGCCAACCAACTCGTCGAGGCTTACAAAAGCAACTATCGCCAGACGCACTACGATGCCACGACGGAGACTTCGGGCTGGCTGACGACGCAATTGTCCGACTTGAAAAACAATGTGGAACAAGCCGAGAGGAAGCTGACCGATTTTGAGAAGGCCAATGGGATTCTCAGCTTCAACATGGCTGCGCCGGTGGAAAATGTCGGCGGCCAACAGATTGGAGCAGGTGGCGGATACAGCGGAGCGGAAATCCACAGTCCCATCATCCAGAAACTCGATGAATTGAACCACGAGCTGACCGAAGCCGAGGCAAACCGTATCGGAAAAGAGGCGATTTATCGCCTGACCCAGAGCGGTGACGCCGATGTGGTTCTCGGTTTGCAAAGCAGCCCGCTGGCGGCGGAGTCCATGGTGCTCACCCAAGGCGGCGGACTCTCCAACCTGCAGAATCTGCGTGCTCAGCTCGGCTTGTTGAAAGTCCAGCTTGCGCAGGAATCCAATACCTTTGGGCCAAACAACCGGCATTTGAAGGACATCGAGGTTCAAGTAAGTTCGGTCAACGAACAGATCAATCAGGAGCTGCAGCTCATAACAAAGCGCGCCCTCGCGGACTTTCAACTTGCCAAGCAGACGGAGGGCGACATTCGGCAGCAGTTCGACCAGCAACAGGCGGCGGCGACCAAGCTCAATGATGTCGCCATCCAATTCGCGGTCTTGAGCGACGAAGCCATGTCGCACAAATTGCTTTACCAGGACCTCTACACCAAGCTTCAAGAAGCCAACATTTCCGCCGGAATCAAGGCAACAAATATAACCGTGGTTTCTCCCGCTCGCACAGAATCGATACCGGTGCGGCCAAAGCCCACGATGTATCTCGCCCTGGGCGGGCTCGTTGGAATTCTCATGGGACTCGCCACCGCCTATACCGTAGACAGCTTAGACCGAACCGTAAACACTCCCGAAGAGATGGAAGAGATCACCAGCAGGCCGGTGATCGGGATCATTCCCGACTTAGCCAAGTCGGGACGAACCTATGGCTCCTATTTCCGACGGAGCATGCCCAAACCCATTGAACCGAACGGATCCGGCACTCTGCAGGTGTGGATGCTGGCACATCCTGAATCCGCGGCCGCCGAGGCTTTCCGCACCTTGCGCACGTCCATCATGCTCTCGCGCGCAGGAGGCGGCGCCCGGACAATCCTCATTACGAGCTGCGTTCCCGGAGAAGGCAAAACTACCTTGACCTCGAACCTGGCCGCGGCTTTTGCGCAGCACCACAAGAGAGTCCTTATCGTCGAAGCCGATATGCGCAGACCGCGAATGATGCATGTAATGGAGGTTTCTAATGAGGTTGGCTTGAGCAACGTGCTGACGGCGACAGCCAACCTAGAAGACGCCGTGATTCGCGGAATACAATGGCCCAGCCTGGATATTCTGCCGGCCGGCCCACAGCCGCCGAATCCATCGGAACTGTTAGGCTCGGCAGCCTTCATTGAGTTAATGGAAAAGCTGCGCGCACTATACGATCTCGTCCTGCTCGATAGCCCTCCAGCATTGCTTGTTGCCGACCCGATTTCCATTGCTTCGCATGTCGATGCGGTCGTATGGATATCTCGGGCCGGCGTTGTCACAAGACCCTATCTCAGTCGAGCCTCCGGAATGATTGACCGCAATCAAATGCCGGTGATCGGCTTCGTGATCAACGGAGTGGACAGCCATGAGGCCGGCTACGGTTATGGTTCCTATTACATGGAGAAGGAGAAAGGAGACAAGAAAAATGCACACGGCGCGTAGGTCGATCCAATGTTTCGTCGGCATATTGCTTTTGTCGGCCGGTTTCTCCTCCATCGGTGCGGCCCAGATTGGTGCCGTCAATCCACAAGGGCTAAACCAAATCCCGGCTAACTTTCCGAACAACCGGCCTTTGTCGTCTTCGCTGGGTGGCGCTCGCAGCAACGAACTTACCGTAGTGCCTCCGGACTTCGCCGAGTTGAAGCTCGCTCCCGGATTCCTCCTTAGCCTGAATGTGTTGGACGACCCGGATTTCGACGGCGAATTCCGTATCGATCAACAGGGCGATCTGGCGCTCCCGGTCATTGGCATCCTCCATGTGGGCGGTGAAACGGCCTCCGAGGCGCGAACTCAGATCCGGCAAACGCTCTTGAAGGACGAAATCCTCATAGATCCGCAGGTCAATCTCACCGTCGTCGAATACACCGCGCCCGAAGTTACAATTCTCGGCGAAGTCAATGTGCCCGGCCGCTATCCGCTCCTCGGGCCGCGCAGCCTCACCGACGTCCTCGGCCTCGCCGGGGGGCTCACGGTGGCCGCGGGCAATGAGATTCAGATTTCTCATGCGGACAAGACCGAGAAGACCGATCAGATCCACTTCTCCAGGGCCACCAACGCCAAGTCCGTAGAAGATACAATTGTGCATCCGGGCGACACGATTCAGGTTAAGCGCGCAGGCATCGTCTATGTCCTGGGAGCCGTCAACAAACCGGGAGGGTACGTGATGGAGGAAGATGGCACTCTGACCGTTCTGCAAGCGGTTTCTCTCGCCAATGGGACCACTCTTTCCGCATCCGTGGGAACAATCGATCTTCTCCGACGCGATGCGGACGGGACATCAGTCAGGATCGAGTTACCGTTGGGCAAAATGCAACGCGGAAAAGCGGCCGATATTCAACTTCATGCCACGGACATCGTGTATGTGCCGAACAGCAAATTCAAGTCTACGTTAACCAGCACACAGGGTATTCTGGCGGCCGCTACCTCAGCCAGCATTTATGCCGTTGCGGTCTATTGATCCCCAAGAGTAGCCATCCTGCCAAGGATGGCTTCCGAAGGAAGCATTCGGTGTCTTTCAATTCCTAGCCTGCTTCGTGCAGGCAAAGGTTGCCGGTTTCTCATTTTGTGAAAGGTCCATCGGTCGATTCTGTGTCCGCGCTGATAAGCCAGTCCTCGGAGCTGCTTTCCAACCCTCAAGAGCGCACATCGTGCAATGGATCTGACGCCGCCAAGACCTCGCACATTCGAATCGCGATTGTGGTCAGCCATCCGATTCAATACTTTGCTCCATGGTATCGGGAATTGGCAGGAATGCAGGGAGTCGACCTAAAGGTCTTCTACTGCCGCCCGCAAAGTACACGCAATCATTTTGATCCCGGTTTTGCCATCGAAGTTCGATGGGATATTCCCTTGTTGGAGGGTTATTCGTGGGAAGTGCTTCCCGGCGATATGAATGCGCCCCTGACATTTCTTGGCGTGGATAATCCTGCCGTAGGTTCCGCGCTTGAAAGCTTCAAGCCGGAAGTCGTTGTAATTCATGGTTATGCGCAACGAACCATGTGGAGAACAGCGGCATGGTGCAAACAGAATTCGATACCGATCATGATCTACTCCGACTCAAATGGGTCGGCAAGCCGCGCCCCATGGAAACGCTTAGCGAAATCTCTTATAGTGAGGCGTTTTTATAAGCAACTGGACGGAGCATATTACACCGGAGAAAACAACCGCGCGTACCATCGGCACTATGGGATAACGGAGGATCGATTGTTTTATGGCCCAATGGCCGTGGATTGCGCGCGCATGACCCATTCAACGGGCAATTCGGCGCAGGCCCGATATGAAATCCGTGAGAAGTATGGAATCCCGCAAGACGCCTTCCTCGTAATCTTTTCGGGGAAACTGATACCACTCAAATGCACGCATCATCTCCTTGAGGCGGTGCATCGCTGTACACAACGCGAATTGAATGTCTGGTGCATCTTCGTCGGAGAGGGACCGGAGCGAACTCGATTGGAAGAGTTTGCTTGCAAGCGCAAAATGAACAATGCGGTTTTGACTGGATTCGTCAATCAGAGCTCAATCGGGCGATACTATGCGGCATCCGATGCCGTCGCCCTCATGTCATGGCGAGAGGCAAAAGGCGCACCAGTAGCAGAAGCTGGTGTCTTTGGATGTCCAGCCATTCTCTGCGACAGGATAGGGTGCATCGGCGCGACCGACGGTGCACGTATTGGAGAGAATGCCTTGGTTTACCCATGGGCGGACGTCGACGCACTGGCGGAATGTATAGCCCGTCTGTGCCAGGACGAGAATCTCTACCGTTCCATGTCGGACTCCGCGCGTCGAATTGCTCTTTCGCAAGATATCTCCATTGCGGCATCTTCCCTTAGGGGTGCGGCAGTGAAACTCAGGGGTCTGGGCAAGCGCGGGTAGATATTGCTTGAGCATTCTTTGGATTGGCAATTTGTGCTGCATGGATATTCAGAACTGCCCCCAAAATGGGTAGGTTCGTTATTCCGATTGTCGGCCGTTTGTTAACTATCCAACAAAAGAACTGATGACAACATCCCAATCGGCGGAGCTATCTCAACGAGACACAAAGCCGCCTCGGTTTTTGGCACGTTATGGCTCGTCTATTGTCGGTCAAGGATTGGTGCTGGGGCTGGGTGTCCTCACCGGCATCTTGTCGGCTCGTATTTTGGGGCCCGGAGGCAGAGGAGAGTACGTCGCGATTTGCGCTTGGCCAATGGGAATTGCCACTCTCTTTGCGCTTGGCATCAATCAGGCTCTGACCTTCAATGTTGGCCGCCGGGCGTTTACCATTTCGGAGATGGCAACCGCAGCTACGACGTTGGGAGCCCTTCAGGGCGCCCTTATCATCATCACTGGTCTTTTGATCCTTCCTCATGTGCTAGGAAGCTACTCGCCATCTGTTCAGCATTTGGGTAGAGTTTTTCTATTCCTAACGCCCGTTGCCGTCCTTGGTGTGTATACAAGTAACCTTTTCCAAGGTGTCCAGGACCTTCTTCGCTTCAACGCCATTCGAGTGCTCCCTCCGGCCGTTTACTTGACAGGTTTGGTCGGAATCTATTTCTCGCATTCGCGAACCCTATCGGCGGTGATCTTTTGTCAGCTGACCGGATATGTGGTCGCTTTCGCAGTGGGCTGGGCTCAGACCATCAGGAGACTGAGGCCGCGCTGGCGTTGGAACGATTCCGCTATTCCAAACCTCGTCAGTTTCGGCTGCCGCACTCATGCGACCGGCTTGGCGAATTACTTCAATCAAAGAATCGATCAACTTATCCTATCCTTGATTGTTCCTCCGCGGCAGCTGGGCCTTTACGCCGTTGCCGTAACGCTCTCTACCTCTGTGACGGTCTTTTCCGTTGCGGCAGGGATTGTGACCTTATCTCACGCCTCGAGCCAACGCGGCGACGAAGCCAAGGCAACCATTGGCCGCTCGTTTCGAGCGTCGCTCATTTGGTTGCTGGTCGCTTGTGGGGCTCTTTATTGGCTAGCCCCGTTCCTCATCCGGCATGTATTCGGCCCAGCTTTCGAGGGCTCCATCTTCGCGTGCCGCATCCTCCTTCCCGGAGCCATGATGATCGGCTTGAATCAGGTGCTCTACAACGGATCGAGCGCCATGGGCCGGCCCGGCCTCCCCTCGATCGCCGAGGGCATCAGTATGGCGGTTACCGCCATCGGCCTTTACCTCTTGGTACCGCACTACGGCTACATTGGTGCGGCCATCGTCTCCTCGATGGCCTACACGTTGAGCTTCATCGTTATGCTGGTGCTCGCGCAGCGATATCTAGGGCTCAACATTCTAGATCTCTTGTCCCGGCCCGACTCGCTGGCGCAGCTCCGGGGGAAAACGAACTGAACAAAACGAAGAGGGCCTTTGATGAGTCAAATTACCTTCTAGTGACCGTAGCTCGTACAGAGGAACTTACTTGGGCCGATATGTGGGCTAGGGCGACTCTTGGGATTCTCTCATCGGACGTTGGTTTGAGGATCTTGATGAGTGCGCGCGTTGGTGGCCTACAATGCCGCAAGTTGGATGGGGATTTGACACAAAGTGCACCCGGAGGTTTGACTGCGGTGTCCCAGCATCAAAAGGATGGACGCGCCTCGGCCGTACGATCTGGTGCTGCCTCGCGATCTGCGTCGGCTGCCGAGCAGGTTTTTCACAAACGAAGTGCGAAGAGGGCTCCGCTCCCTATGACTCCAGTCGGACTCTAAGCGTGGTCCGATGGGACGGGAGCCTCCCTCAGTGGGCTGGTCAGATCATTCCGGTTCGATTCTCGCTATTTGCAGATCAGGACGGGGGCACCGCCCTCTGGAGCGAAACCCAGTCGGTCGGCATCGGACCAGGAGGGCAGTATACGGTCCTACTCGGCGCAACTTGCAGGGACGGGCTGGCCGAAGAACTCTTTACCACTGAGAGTGCACGTTGGATCGAGGTTCGACCACTTGGCGCCACAGCTACAGGAGCACAGCTTGAGCAAGCTGATGTCCGGCCATTCAAAGAATCTCGGGGACGAAGGATCTTTCTTGGCGCCTTCCCGTACGCCTACAAGTCGGCGGACGCCGAATCTCTAGGGGGTAAACCCGCCTCCAGATACCTAACGCGTGACGATCTGGCTTCGGCCCTCTCGTCTTTGAATCGCTCCCTCATTCGGGAGAATCCCGGGGGCTTCTCGTTACCGCAGTCCGGCAAGGGCACAGACGGGCACCTCCCTCTTTGGACAAGCCCTTCAACCCTCGGCAATTCGGCGGTCGTGCAATCTGGTGGAAATGTCGGACTTGGCACGGAACACCCTGCTACGATGTTAGACGTGAATGGGAACGCGATAATTCGAGGCGCGTTTAGCCTGATCGCCTCAGCGGCCACCCTGTCGGCTGGGAGCAATTCGCCGGGGCTCCAGCTAGAGGCGAGCACCTACTCGAGCGCCCTAACCAAGCCGTTGGC
>JASHTH010000463.1 GCA_030040655.1 Acidobacteriaceae bacterium
GGGACGGTGAGCCCTACCTGGGAACGTCCATCAACCATCTTCACCAGTCGGCCTGTGCTCCGAAGATCGACGGCAAGCGCCGGCGCATCTTCCCCGTCGATTTCGTTCTCCACTCCTTGCGCCATACAATGCTTACAAGACTCGGGGAATCGGGAGTGGATGCGTTCACCATCATGCGGATTGCCGGCCACAGCAGCATCACGGTTTCACAGCGGTACATCCATCCCACGCCGGAGGCAGTGGAGCGGGCATTCGAGCGGCTGCAACTATCCGCGGCGCGGCCTGAAAACCAGCCGGCCGGTCTCCTACCCGCTACAATTCCCGCTACACTTGACGGTGGGAGTTCCGTAAGTCATTGAAGGGCCCGTAGCTCAACGGTTAGAGCAGGGGACTCATAATCCCTTGGTTGGGGGTTCGAATCCCTCCGGGCCCACTGATGAAATCCGCCAGATGAGATGCACCGGTTCCTGCTTCAATCCAGTAAGAGTTCATTCACGCAGGATATCCCAGCGTGCGACGGAAACGCAGTGACCGCAATCGTTCAGCGAGACGCTCCCCAACCTCGCGGTTGAAGATATTCACGGCAACTGGCTGAGCAGCGTGCGCGCGGGGACGATCGTGGGCCGGCGGGTCTTGAAGCAGTCGGCCGGCTCGAAGGGCAGGTCCATCACCATCTGGAAGGCGTGCGGCGCCTGGATCTGCCGTTGGAAGTGCGCCAGTGCCGGGGATAACGCCTGCTCGCCGACCTTGACTTCGACCAGAAACCACGGCTTGCGGTCGCGCACGACCAGGAAATCGACTTCGCGCTTCTGTTTGTCTCTAAGATAGCGGAGCTCGAAGCTGCCGAAACCGAGGTCGGTCCAGGTGTCGACGGCTTTGAGCAGATGACAGGCGGCCAGCGTTTCGGCGCGGCAACCGGGGTCGGCCACGCTGCTCCAGTCGCGCAGGAACCACTTGGGCTCCTTGCGCAGTGACTTGGCAACATTGGCGAACCACGGCCGCACCAGGAAGCCGTAGTGCATGCGCGCCAACAGGTCGATCCAGCGCTTGACCGAGTCCACGGAGGCCTGAAGCTCGGGCGCCAGGTTCGAGTAGACGAGCTGCTGGCCGGAGCGCTCGGCCAGCAATTGCATCAGGACCTCGATGGTGCCCAGCTCGCGCACCGCCGCCGCTTCGCGCAGGTCCTCGCGCGACAGTTGCGCCAGCCGCAGCGACTGCCAGCGGCGCGTGAAGCGGGCTTGGCGGCGCAGGAACGGCTCGGGAAAGCCGCCGTGCTCCCACAGCGCGTTCCAGTCCGCGGCGGAGATCTTCGCCGGCGGCTGGATCTCTTTGTCCGGGAGCTCGGTGCGGACGCACTCGCCCACGCTCCACGGATGCATGCGGTAGAGCAGGTAGCGGCCCATCAGGCTGTCGCCCCCGCGGCGAAAGATATCGAGGCGCGAACTGCCCGTGACCAGCAGCCGCGCCCGTTCGCCGTAGGTATCGAAGAAACCTTTGAGCAGCGTTTTCCACTTGGCGTATTTGTGCATCTCGTCGAGAACGATGATGGGCGGATTGGTGCGCAGGCGGTCGACGCCCAGAATCTGGGCCAGTGCGGCCGGGCCGCGCAGCAGGGTGCGCCGGTCGTCGGTGTTGTCCCAGTTGAAATAGGCTTCGGCGATCGACTTGCAGACCCACGTCTTGCCCACTTGCCGGGGCCCGGAAACGAACGCCATCTGCCTGTGCAGCTCGAAGTGCTCGCGGAGGATGGCGGGATAGATGCGCGGCCGGCTCATGCGGACCATTTTCGCAGAGATCGGAGAAAGGTTCAAACTATTTTACGATAGATCGTAAGTTGGTACAGACCATTTTACGATATACGCGAACATGGCCCCAGACGCTATCCCGCGAAAAGATGGACACGGCCGGCGACCCAAAAAATCGGATTCAGCGCTAGAACCCCTTCATGAGCGCTGCGATAGCGCCTGGCGGGAGGCCGAACCGTCTCTTTCGAGTCGAGCTGAATTCGTGCGTATCGTAAAATAGTTCGGACCAATTTACGATATGCACGAAAATAGTCCAAGACTTTCCACCTCGCCGCGCACCCGGCCCGGGCCGCGACCCTCATTGGTCCGCCCCGGCGCCGCGATGGCACGCCGGCGGGGATCTTCATCCTACCGTGAGCACAAGCTTGCCGAAGTGCGACGCGCTCTCCATGCGCTTGAGCACCTCACGCGCCTGGTCCCAGTGGTAGCTGGCGCCCACGGGGCGCATGCGCGTAAGCGCGATGGCCTTGTTCATGTCGGCGAAGTCCTTGCGCGAACCGACGTAGATGCCATGGATGCGCGCCTGCTTGTGCAGGATGGTTGGTACGGCAAGCGGTTCTTCCGACCGCGACAGCACCCCGACCTGCGCAAGGGTGCCACCCATGCGAATGGCCCTCAGCGAGCGAGCCAGTGTGCCCTGTCCACCCACTTCGACGATGAGGTCCACCCCGTCACCGCCGGTCTCGTCGACCGCCCAGCGGTCCCACTCCGGATGGTCGCGATAGTTGAGGCCCGCGTCGAGGCCCAGGCTGATGGCGCGCTCGAGCTTTTCCGCGCTGCCCGAGATGCCGAGCACGCGCGCGCCCTTGAGACGTGCAAACTGTAGCGCAAAGATGGAGACGCCGCCCGTGCCCTGAATGAGCACCGTGCTCCCCGGCTTCACGTCGCCGGCGGCCAGCGCATTCCAAGCCGTGACGGCGGCGCAAGGCAGCGTGGCCGCCTCTTCGAAGCTAAGATGTCGCGGCATCTCGACCAAACCGTTCTCATGAAGTACGACCTGCTCGGCCAGCATGCCGTCGATATCGCCGCCTAGCGCGCCCTTGGCCTTCACCGGCGTGAGCGGCCCGTCGAGCCAGTTCTGCATGAAGATGCCCGCGACTCGGTCGCCGGTCTTCCATCGCGTTACCCCTTCGCCAACCGCTTCCACTTCGCCGGCGCCGTCGGAGCAGGGGATGCGCGGTAGATGCAGTTTGGGGTTATAGAGGCCCTTGATCATCATCAGATCGCGATAGTTGAAGGAGACCGCGCCGATCTTCACACGCACCTGGCCGGGCCCCGGCTCGGATGTGGGCCGCTCCGCAAATTGCAAAGAATCAATGCCGAATGATGAGATTTGCCAAGCTTGCATGACTCTCTCCTATGGAATAAGAGAACACGATTCATGATTTCACGAGAGGCGGCGCGGCGAATCGCCCGTTACAATGAAAATATGGCTCGTGGTTGGGAAAGTAAATCCGTGGAGGAGCAGATGGCGAGCATGGAGGCGCGTCTGCGCAATGGCTTGGACGGCGACGACGCGCGGCGGCTGATAGAACAGCAGCGCGCGGAGCGGGAACGCCAACGGCAGTCGCTCAACCTGCAGCGCGAGAATATTCTTTCGCAGCGCACGTCAAATCCCGGCCGGCGCGCGGCGCTGGAAGCCGCTCTCAAGCAGATCGAAGCCTCGATCGCATCGCTCGGGTAACCGCGCGCAAGGCGGCAACGCAGCCCGCCGGCAGGATGCCCGTCTCCGCCACCTTCGCCCACAACCGGCGGAAGCATGGCGCGGTTTATCTCTAGGATGCGATCTTGCCTCATCTTTCACGGTGGAACAGGATCGAGTTGGCCTGGTGGATCGTAGTCAGCGAGATCCGCGCAATGTTGACGTGAGCCGGCCGCGTCGCGGCCCAGACGATGGCATCGGCAACATCCTCCGGCGTGAGCGGCGTCAATCCTTTGTAGACTTTGGCGGCGCGCTCGGCGTCGCCGCGGAAACGAACGAGACTGAAGTCGGTCTCCACCATGCCGGGGTCGATGCTGGTCACGCGCACCGGCGTCCCCAGCACATCTTGGCGCAAGCCGTCCGTGATCATCCTCTCCGCGGCCTTCGAGCCGCAATAGACTGCGCCGTTGGGATATGCCATCTCTCCCGCAGTCGAGCCCAGGTTCACGATTTGTCCGTGACCGCGTACCACCATGCCCGGCACCACGGCTCGCGTGACGTAGAGCAGGCCTTTCACGTTGGTGTCGATCATCTCGTCCCAGTCTTCGACCTTGCCCGTATAAATCTTCTCCAGTCCGCGGCTCAGGCCTGCGTTATTGACCAACACTTCGATCTCAGCCCACTCCGGCGGAAGTTCGTCAATGGCTGTCTGCACCGCGCGATGATGGCGCACATCGAGCTGGAAAGAGTGAATTGCCTCGGCGCCGCGCGCCAGTGCAGCCTTGGCAACTTCAGCGAGCTTTCCGGTGCGGCGCGCGGCCAGCAGCAGGCGCGCCCCTTCGGCGGCAAAGGCCAGGGCCGTGGCCGCGCCAATGCCGGCGCTGGCGCCGGTGATGAAGACGATTTTCCCTTTCAGGCTCATGCACCTATCCTACCCAATGGTCTTCAGAGGGGATGGCGCGTGGATCGTCATTCAGCTTCCATCGAACCTGGGCGCCATCTGCAGGCGATCGGGAAGTCAGGCGCGATATAGTTTCCTTGCCGAACGGCCGCCGGAAAGGACACCTTTTATGGAAAGGACGCTTGCCCACATCCTCGATTCCTACAACGCGGATGCATCGCTTGAAGAGGCTTTCACCATCCCGGCGGCGTGGTATCTCGATCCCCGAATCGAAGAGCTGGAGCGCGCGCGTGTTTTCGGCGGGAACTGGATCGCGGTGGGCCGCGCGGACCAGGTGGCGGCGCCTGGGCAGTTTTTCACTCTCGACCTGGCCGGCGAGCCGCTGGTGATTGTGCGCGGAGCCGATGGCAAGCTTCGAGCCTTTTTCAACGTGTGCCGGCATCACGCCGCGGCGGTAGCCAGTGCACCGTACGGTGCTGTGCAGCACCTTCGCTGCCCCTATCACGGCTGGACCTATGGTTTGGATGGAACGCTGAAAGGAACGCCGGAGTTTGCCGGCGTGTGCAACTTCGATCGCGCCGCCAACGGTCTGATTCCGATTCGAGTCTCCACGTGGGAGCAGTTTGTTTTTGTCACGCTGAATGAGGCCGCGCCCTCGCTCGACAAATTTCTCGGCAATCTGCCGGCAAAGATGGCTCCGCTCTCGCTCGGCAAGCTGCGTTTTTTCGAGAGAAAGACCTATACTCTGGCCTGTAACTGGAAAGTCTATGTGGATAACTATCTCGACGGAGGCTATCATGTGCCGCACCTTCATAAGGGACTGAACAGCGTGCTCGACTACAAGGAATATACGATCGAAAACAGCGAACATTACTCGCTGCAATCGAGTCCGTTGGTCGCCTCAAGCGAAGATGCGACGGTAGCAGCCACCAGAACCGGCGACCGCGCGTACTATTACTGGACTTATCCGAATTTCATGGTGAATATCTACGAAGGCGTAATGGATACGAACCTGGTCCTGCCGCTCACGCCCGATAAGTGCCTGGTGCAATTCGACTTTTATTTTGCCGACATCGGCGAGACGCGGAAGCGCCACAATGCCGACAGCATCGTGGTGAGCGAACGCGTCCAGGACGAGGACGTCGCAATCTGCGAATCCGTTCAACGAGGCTTGCGCTCGCGCGCCTATTCCGCGGGAAGACTCTCGGTCCGCCGGGAAAGCGGAGAGCATCTTTTTCATCGGCTGCTGGCGATCGATCTGAGAAGCGGCAGATCTGTGGCAACGTGAATTCCTACTACTCTCGAGTAAATGCGGATGCGGAAGTAGTAAGTAACACCGGCTTCCGCGTCGAGATGCGTAAGTTGGACTCCGGCGGTTTCATCGCATGCAAAGCCGGGTCGAATTTTAGGGCGAAACCGACGCCGCCGGGGCCGCACGCAGCCGCCGGAACCGCGGGCGTGCCTTGGCCAAATGCGGACGATGCGATGAGCAGAACCAGGAACCGTGATTTCATCGTCCTTCTTCTCCCTGCAGGGGCGATTGGGTCCGCGAACCCGGGAACGGAATCGAGCCGATTTAAGGAAATAGAGGCGTTGTTGGCGAGCTGGGGAATTTCCGCTTGCTCGCTTCAAAGCCGCGGTGAGTGGCTATGATGAGAGCTGTGATGGCGGCGGTCCCGCCAACGAAGATCGCGAGGATACCGGTGCTGGATAAACCGAAGTGGAGTTTGCTAACATCGTCGTACATCACCGAAGTTAACTCCGGATAATTCTCGAGCTGCATGCCGAAAGAGTCCTGATGGATGGCGACAATCCGACCAATGAGCAGAAGTCCGTTGCGTTCTTCCACGCCAACCCATGTTCCCACGCCGCGCTTGACGATCTTTTCGCGCACCTTATCTGCGCTCATTGGTTTTGCAATAGCCGCGGACGGCGCCAGAAGTGCGCAGACCGAGACGACACTTACACATTTCCAAAGCACCTGTCTCAGGGCGATCATCGTTCCCTCCATGAGGCCATCTTCTACTCGCATAGACAGGCATCGGAGGGGAGAAGTTATGAAAATAACTTAGGAAGCAAAAAGGACGGGCGATGAGCCCGTCCCTTGTGCATCAATAAGAAGGATTCGCCGGTTACGCGTAAATGCCGCGCTGCTTGATAGTGAAGCCCACGCGATCGATAGCCAGCATGTAGGCCGCGATGCGGTTATTCACGTTGTGGGCTTCGGCGTAGCGGACCACGTCGTCGAAGCTGTCGCGGAGGATGGTCTCAAGCTGCTCGTTGACGATCGCTTCCTTCCAGAAGTAGCCCTGGCGGTCCTGCACCCATTCGAAATAACTTGCCGTCACGCCGCCGGCGTTGGCCAAAATGTCGGGGACGATGAAGATTCGCTTCTCGGCGAGGATCTCGTCGGCGACCGCCGTGGTAGGACCATTGGCTCCCTCGACCACGATGCGGGCCTGGATGCGCTCGGCGTTGCGGCTGGTGATGACGTTTTCGGTGGCCGCCGGAATGAGGATATCGCAGTCGGAGACCATCAGTTCGTCGCTGGGGGTGGCTTCGGCGCCGCGGAATCCGAGAATGGTTCCGTTGCGATACTTGTATTCGATCAGCTGATGAATGTCGATGCCGGCGGGGTTGGACAGGCCGCCGTCATATTCGGCAATGCCGACGATCTTGTAGCCGTGCTCCATCATGAGGCGCGCGGCGTTGGAGCCGACGTTGCCGAACCCCTGAATGATGACGCGGCAACCCTCGATGGGCAGCTTGAGGTAGCGCAGGCTCTCGTCGCAAACTACCATCACGCCGCGGCCGGTGGCCTCAATGCGGCCGCGCGAGCCGCCGATGTTGAGCGGTTTGCCGGTGACCACGCTGGTGACGGTCTGGCGCATGTGCATGGAGTAGGTGTCCATCATCCACGCCATGGTCTGTTCGTTGGTGTTCACGTCGGGGGCAGGGACGTCCTTTCCGGGCCGAGAAACTCGATCATCTCCGCGGTGTAGCGGCGGGTCATGCGCTCCAGCTCGCCGCGGCTCATCTTCTTCGGATCGCAAATCACGCCGCCCTTGGCTCCGCCGAAGGGAATGTTGACGACGGCGCACTTCCAGGTCATCCAACTGGCCAGGGCGCGAACCTCGTCCAGCGTGACGTCGGGCGAATAGCGAATGCCGCCCTTGGCCGGGCCGC
>JASHTH010000464.1 GCA_030040655.1 Acidobacteriaceae bacterium
GTGTAATAGTTCGACGAGTAACCGGTCAAATGGCCGAAGCTCGCGTACATGCGATTGCCTTCGACCCACGTCCACGGCAGCAACGTCTGATAGAGCTCTTTGGCGATGCGGTCGAGGTCGATGCCGGCCCGGTCCTGGTCGTGCAGGTCGAGCGAGAGCGTGGTGTAGTAAAGCTGCGTGCGCACCCAGTCGGCTCGGCCGAAAGCGCCGGCCAGCTTCATCTTGCGGATGGTCTCCGATGGCAGCACTTCGCCGGTCTCAAAGTGCTTGGCGAAGGCCTGCAGCAGCTTTTCGTCGCGGAAGAATTCCTCGAGCATCTGCGAGGGCACCTCGATGAAGTCGCCCTCGGTGGCAAATCCGGAAAGCCCCGCCCACTCGGTGCGCCCGCCGAGAATCGCATGCATTAAATGCCCGAATTCGTGAAAGAACGTCACCACGTCGGAATATTGCAACAGCCCGGGATCGTTTTCCGTCGTCGCGGGAAAGTTGCAGATCAGCGCGGCCTCGGGCAGGTAACGGCCGCGCACACCGGTCACGACCGGCGCCGCCGAGAACCACTTGTCCTTGCCCTCGCGGGGATGCATGTCGAGGTAGAAGCGGCCGACCACGTTTCCGTCCTCGACCACATCGAAGACCGAAACCGCCGCATCCCAGCCTGTCGCGGACGAGGGCCGAAACTCGATCTTGAAGAGCTTCGCCGCCGTCTGCAGCACGCCCGCTTCGACCTGCTGGTACGGGAAGTACGGCCGAACCGATTGCGAGTCGAAATCGAATTGCGCGCGGCGAAACTGCTCGTACCAGAAGCCGCGGCTGGTGATGTCGATCTCCTGGAGGCCGGGCAGGCGCCGGCGGGCGAAGTCGACGATCATCTCGTGCTCGCGGCGCGCGCCGTCTTTGCTCGCTACATCGAGCCGGGTTAGAAACGTGCGCACGTTGGCAGCCGATTTCATCATCTGATCGGCGGTGGCCAGATCGGCCCAACTGCGAAAGCCGAGAACCGATGCAATCTCCTGCCGCGTGGCAAGAAGTTGCTCGAGCAGCTCCTTGTTCGCTGGATAGGCGCGCGTGTTGTACGCCAGAAACATGCGCTGGCGCAACGCAGGGCTGGCGGCGAAGGTCATCACCGGCTGCATGTCGGGCGGATCGGTGGTAAGCGTCACGTTGCCGTCCTCGCCAGCCGGGTGACGGGCGATGTAATCCGAAGGCAGCCCTTCGAGCTCGCTCGGCGAAGCCAAGACAGTCTTTGCGCCTTCCTGAATGTTGCGGCTGAACTCGAGCGAGAGCTTGGTCGCCTTCTCGTGCAACGACTGCAGATGATTGCGCGTCGCCTCGTCCTTGTCCACGCCAGCCAGCCGGTAGCCGAGCAGCGTACGCGAGACAAAATGCCGCGTTGCCGCATGGGCGCCATCGAGGTCGATGGCGACGAGCGCATCGTAGACGGCGCGATTCAGGGTCAGCGCGTGCGCCGCCATGGCCACGCGCTGCGCTTCCATCTGTGCCTGGTCGCGAACGGCCTTGTCGGGCGCGACCGAGTTCAGGATGCCGGCCTGCGCGCCGGCCAACGCGAGTTGCTCGAGTGCCGCGTCATAGAGGCGCAGGGAATTCTCGGACGTGCGCTTGCCCTCGACAGCGAGCAGCGCCGAGAGCGCGGCTTCGTGCGCGGCCAACCGTGCGCCAACCCATTCTTCGAGCGCCTTGGGCGAGGCGGCGCCGCCTCCATCCCATACGTGCAAATCCTCGATCACGGCAGTCGGCGCAGCAGATTCAACAGGCATGATGAACGGCGTCCTCCATCCTTTAGGTTGCCACAGCGGGCCGGGTTCGCGTTGAAGCGCTCCAATCGTCACTGAATGCGAGGAATCTGCATCCCTCGTGCCGCGCAGGAACGGAATATAGAGGTAAGAGGATATCCTTGTTCCGGGAGGCAAACGATGGCGAGTCTCAACCAGAACCTCAAGTTCGCCGCTCGTCAACTGGCTCGCAACAAAGGCTTTACGGCGACGGTCATGGTTACGCTCGCGCTTTCCATCGGCGCCAACACGGCGATCTTCTCTATCGTGAACGCGCTGATGCTCAAGAGCCTGCCCTACGCGCATCCGGAGCGGCTGGCCACGATCTTTCTGCGCGTGCAGGGCCCTGACCGCTCTGACGGCGGCCAGGACATCGACGGCGGGCAATGGGAAGCGCTGCGCGACAACGTGCCGGCGCTCATCTCCGCCGTATCCGGCGGGACGAGCGGCGCGAACCTGAAGGCGGGCGAGCGCATTCAGTACATCCACGACGGACGCGTCTCGCAGCACTATCTCGATGTGCTGGGCATCGAGCCGATGCTGGGCCGCAACTTCTCGGCCACCGAAGATCTGCCGTATGGACCGAAGGCCGTCATCCTGGGCTATGGCATATGGCGCAGCACGTTTGGCGGCGATCCGTCGATCGTCGGCCAGGCGATCGAACTCAAGGGTGAGCCCTACACGGTGGTTGGCGTCTTACCCAGAAAGGCCGTCACGCCGCTGAACGCCGATCTCTACACGTCACTGCAGCCCAGCCGCCAGGGCGAGGGCGGCGGCACGAATTTCGATGTGATCGTGCGCTTGCGCGACGGCGCTACCTGGCAAGAGGCCGATGCCGAAATCAATCGCGCGTGGGCGCCCCGCACGGCGCGTTATCTCGCGCGTAATCCCGGCGCGCACATTACCTATTACTCCGTTCCCCTGCAGAAGGGCGAAACAGCGATGCTGCGCCCGCAGGCCCTGGCGCTCATGCTGGCCGCGGGATTCATTCTGCTCATTGCCTGCGCCAATCTGGCCGGTCTCACGCTGGTGCGCATGGCGCGACGCGCTCCTGAAATCGCCACGCGGCTCGCCGTGGGCGCGTCGGCGTGGCAGATCGAAAAGCAGCTTTGGATGGAAAGCCTTCTGCTGGCCTTTGCGGGCGGCGCAGCGGGCGTGGGCGTCGGCTTTGTTGCTTTGCGCGGGCTGCTCTCGCTGCTGCCCAGGGATTTTCTGCCGGTAGCCGGCGTTCCGCTCGATGCGCGCGTGCTCGCTTTTACCCTCGCTGTCACTGTGCTTACCAGCGTTTTCTTCGGCATGCTGCCGGCGCTCGGCGTGCATCGCTTCGATCTGCGCTCGGCAATGACCAGCCGGGCCATCGCGGGAGGAGAACGCTTGCTCCTGCGCCAGCTTTTGATTGGCGGCGAGGTCGCGCTGGCCGTGGTGCTGCTCGCCGGCTCGGGCCTGCTCATCCGCACGCTCATTCATCTCGAGACGCTGCCACCCGGCTTCAACGCCCAGGGCGTGATGACCGCCAAGGCTTCACTCGACGACGCGCGCTATCACGATCCGGCCGCCTTCCGCCGGCTGATCGACGAGAGTGTTGCCGCCATGCGCCACATCCCCGGCGTGCAGAACGCCGCGGTCGGCCTCTCGTTGCCCGATGAGACCGCGCTGAACGATGTCGTGACAATCGATGGCGGTCCGGAAGCAGGCCAGCAGGTCGGAACCGACGTGGTGTACGTCTCGCCTGGCTATTTCGGCACGCTGCAGATCCCCATCGTCGCCGGGCGCGATTTCACGGCATCCGACGGGCCGAATACGCAGCAGGTCGCCATCGTCAATCGCACCTTCGCGCGAAAGTTCTTCCCCGGCCTCGACCCGATAGGCCGCACTCTCGGCAAAGGCACGGTGATTGTGGGCGTAGTTTCCGATGTGCAGATTTCGTCGAACCTGAATCCCACGGCTCCGCTCCAGAGTGAAGAGACGATGTACATCCCCGCCGCACAAATGAGTCCGAAGTACCTCGCTCTCGTTCACGTGTGGTTCCAGCCGAGCTGGATCGTGCGGACCGCCGGACCGGTGGAGGGACTGACCGAGCAGATGCAGCGTGCGCTGGCTAATGTCGATCCCGGCCTGCCGTTCTCGGGCTTCTACGCCATGAAGGACCTGCGCGCTCAGACGCTGGCCACGCAGCGAGTCGAGGTGGGCCTGCTGAGCGCGATGGCCGGCCTGGCGCTGCTGCTGAGCGCGGTAGGCATCTTCGCGCTGGTGGCGAATATGGTGGCCCAGCACACGCGCGAGATCGGCATCCGCATGGCTCTGGGGTCGAGCATTCGCCAGGCCATGGCGCATGTGGCGGGGACGGGTATCCGCGCGTCGGCCGTTGGTCTGATCGCCGGGCTGGCGCTGTGTGCCGGGGCGTTGCGCGTTATGCGTAGCGTACTTTACGGCGTGGGCGTCTACGATGCGCCCACCCTTGCGGCCGTGGCAGCGACGCTTTTTGCCATCGCGCTGCTGGCCTCGACCGTGCCGGCGCTGCGCGTGGCCAGGATCGACCCGGCGAAGACGCTAAGAGAGGAGTGAGCGGACCTAGGGCAGCGGCTGCTTACCTCTTCCTTGCGAACACCCTGTGCCACGCCCGCCACATCGCACCGTGCATCAGGAGTGTCTGTTCGGCCTTGAGGAAGGCGTAGGAGCGCTCGACGTAGCCGTCGAACGCGGGCGGCCAGCCAATCGTCGAGCGGCGCTCGCTCAAATCGCCCTCGGCCCACTTTGCGACCACTGCTTTATAACCCACGACGTGCGTGACGAAATCGAGCAAGCACTGCGGCATCTGCTCCTCGACGATCAGGTACGCCTTCTCGATAATGATCTTTTCGCGAATGTCATTGAGCGGCATGAAGATGGTGGTCATCCACAGCATCCACTCCTTCATCTCCGAGTCGAGGATGGGATGGCACTGCTTCTTGCCCTGCTTGTCGAGCAGCGCGCGGTAGGCGATGTTGCCCGCCTGCGAGGCCACGTACAGCGGCCCGTAGAATTCGTTGAGCCGCCGGTTCACCAAGCGAAGCTTGTCGCGCCGCCGCGCCAGCATACGCGCGCTGAAGAACGTGACCAGGTAGCCGGCAAAGGCCAGGGCGATGGTCACAACAATGGTGACGATGGCCGCGTTGTGCAGCAGTCCCGGTAAGGGAAGCATCGACGGATCGCTGGATTGCATTGAGCCGGAGTATAGGCGCTATTGCAATCGCAGACAGTGGCGCAGATCACTTTTGCACAAGCCGTAGCGCGCCCGCGGCGGTCTGCGATGGCCGCCGCGCGACGGGCGGGAGAACGGCCTTAAGAAGGGACGCGCCCTTCGCCGCTTCTCTTATTGCGCAATCTTAAAGCCAGCAAAACATTGACAAAACGACGATGCAGGCACACTTGGCAACGCACGGGCCGCTGCAACAGCAGCAGCCGAACGAAATCGGCCGGCCGCATCCGCGACAGTCGGACGCTTGATGACCCGCAACGCGGGCAAATCATGAGATCTCCAGGTCTTGCATCGGCGGCACGGAAAGCGGGCCCTTAAGGGAAGCTGGCTTGGTTGCCTTGATGGGACGGGTCGCGGGGGGTCGCGTTACGGAATGTAGTTTAGCAGAGTTGAATGACGTCTCTGATGACTTTAGTCATGCGCCGCAAGCCGCGTGGGACGCGGGTTTTTTCGAGGATGCGAATATCGTCGCGCGGGCGGCTTGGTGGCATTTTGCGCTGAAGCGATTCGAGTTCAGGCGGCAGTGAACCGTAAGATCGCGCCCGTCACTTCGCGCCTTTTTCCGGAACGACCTTGATCTCGAAGATCTTCGGCCACAGCTTGCCGGTCACGAAGAGCCGATCGTGTTGCGCATCGTAGGCGATGCCATTCAGCACCGCGTCGGGGTTGGTGCGCTCGTCGGGCGAGAGCAGCCCGCTCAGGTCGATCCAGCCCACCACGTTTCCGGTCGCCGGCGAGATGCGCGCGATGCGGTCGGAATACCAGATATTGGCGTAGATTTCGCCGCGGATATATTCGAGTTCGTTTAGTTTCGTGACCGGCGCGCCATGCGATTTGACGGGAACTCGGCGCACTTCGCGAAAGGTCGCCGGATCGAGGAAGCGCAGTGTCGACGTGCCGTCGCTCAGGATCAGAAGCTTGCCGTCCTGCGTCAGTCCCCATCCTTCGCCGGAGTAGCGAAAGGTGCGCAGAACGCGAAAGCTGAAGCGGTCGTAGACAAATGCAATTCCGCTCTGCCATGTGAGCTGGATCAACGTGCTGCCCCAGTTGGTGAGTCCTTCGCCAAAGTACTGCGCGGGCAAGGCAGCGTATTGCTCGATCTTTCCCGTCTCGAGATCCTCCATGCGCAGAGACGACTGGCCTTTGAGCCCCGTGCTCTCATAGAGATGTCCATCGAGATAGATGAGGCCTTGCGTAAAGGCGCGGGAGTCGTGGGGGTAGGCGTGGATGACCCGATAGCCGTCGTCGCCGCGGCCCGGCAAGGGGCCGGCGATTGAAAGAACGACAAGGAACAGGGCTCGCCGGAGGAATGGGAAACGCATCGGCCTGAATTCCATCCTAGATCACGGCGAGCTTTCAGCTTGTTCCCAGGTAGACAAAGCGCGCCAGAAAGAGCGCCGCCAGCACGTAGAGCAGCCAATCCTTTTTGTGGATTCTGCCCGCGGCCAGATGCAGCACCGCCCAGGCGATGATGCCGAAGCCGAGGCCGTTGGCGATCGAATACGTCAGAGGGATGAGAATGAGCGTGAGAAACGCGGGCACGGCGGTCAGCGGATCGCTCCAGCGAATCTCGGTGATGGTCGCCAGCATCATCGAGCCCACCAGAATCAGCGCCGGCGCCGTTGCCGCCTGCGGCACAATGCCCACAAACGGCGCTGCGCCGATGGCGGCGAAGAAAAGCAACCCGGTGACGATCGCGGTCACGCCGGTTCGGCCACCCGCCATCACGCCGGCCGTCGACTCCACGTAGCTGGTCACGGTCGACGTGCCCGTCAACGAGCCGAAGACCGTAGACGCCGCGTCGGCAAAGAGAATGCGGTTGAGCCGCGGAATGGAGTGGTCCGCGGCAATCAATCCGGCGCGCTTGGTGACGGCCACCAGCGTGCCCAGGTTGTCGAAGAGATCCACAAAGAAGAAGACGAAGACGATCTCGAGCAGGCCTTTGCCGATGGCACCGGTGATGTTCAGCTTGAACGTGGTATCGGTCAGGCTGGAAAAGCCGCCGCTGGCCGGCGTCCAGTGCACCAGGCGCAGGGACCAGGCCAGAGCGGTAATCGCCAGCACGCCAATCAGGATCGACCCGCGCACGCGCTTCACCTCGAGCGCCACCATCACGATCAGCCCCAGCAGCGCCAGCGCGGCGGTGGGATTGCGGATGTTGCCCAAACCGACCAGCGTGGCCGGATCGCCGACCACCAGCCCGGCGTTGCGGAATCCGATGAATGCAATGAACAACCCGATACCGCTGGCCACGGCGGCGTAGAGCTCGTGCGGAATGGAGCGCAGGATCATCTGCCGGATGCCGGCGGCGGTGATGGCGAGAAAGATTACGCCGGAGAGAAACACCGCGCCCAGCGCCACCTGCCATGGGATGTGCATCTTGAGGCAGACGGTGTAGGTGAAGTAGGCGTTCAGCCCCATGCCGGGCGCCAGCGCGATCGGATAGCGCGCCACAATGCCCATCAAAATGGAGCCGAAGGCGGCCGAAAGGCACGTGGCCGCGGTGACCGACGCCAGCGGCATGCCTGCCGCGGCCAGAATGGAGGGATTGACCAGGACGATATACGCCATGGTCAGGAAGGTGGTCACGCCGGCCAGGATCTCGGTGCGCCAGTTGGCGCCCAGATGACTGAATTCAAAATAGCTTTCGAGCTGTTTGAGCATAGGCGGGTGAGTTTAGAAAACCACACCCGCG
>JASHTH010000465.1 GCA_030040655.1 Acidobacteriaceae bacterium
CTCGATGCCGCCATTGAGCGCAACCAAGTCCCACACATCAAGCTTTACGCCCTTGGATTGGACGCCCTTGGCGATGCCTTCGAGCTCCTGCTGGTACTCGGCCTCGATATGAGGCCACAACATCTTGCGGCCAGCTTCGCGGTAAAACTCCCAGTTTCGATGCGTCGAATGCAGCGTCTCGACCTGATGGACGTGCACCAGGTCGGCGATCTGATCGGCAAGAAGCTGGCCATGCTCGAAGCCGATCTGCGCTGCATTGCCCTGCAGGTGGACGTAGGTCCATCCCCCGGAATCAAAGCGGTATCCAGGACCCGAAACCGACTGGGTTTCTCCTTTGCCGGCGTGCGCCGCGGCAGAAGCGAAGCTTGTGGCGAGAGCCAAGAACAGGGTGATCGATGGGGTCGCGAAATGGCGAAGAACAGAGGCCATTGAGGAAAACCTCCGGGGAATCTCATCGAAGATAGCACGCCGTCGAGCCGCGACGGTTTGAGGATTCTTTCGGCTCCGATGCCTATCGCTTCTTTGCGAACTTAGACGCGGGCTTCTTCACTGCCGGCTTCGCAGCTTTCTGCGCCTTGCCGGATTTCGCGCCCGCCGACCGCTTTGCTTTCGCCGGGCCCGATTTGGAAGAATGACCCTTAGCCGGAGCTTTCGCTTTGACCTTCGCTGACGGCGGGGCCTTTCGCGCTGCCTTCGCGGGGGCCTTCGCAGGCGGCTTGGCGGAAGGCTGTTTCTTGACAGGCTTTGATGCTGGCGATTTGCTCGATTTGGCTGGAACTGGCGCTGGTCTTCTACTATCGACCGCCCTGGCCTTCGAAAGCTCGGGTTCCGGCTTGCCTTTTGCGGCCACAGGCAACGGCTTACCCTTGGTGGCGGGCGTCGGCGGCGTTACGGGTGCAACAACAGGCGCCGGCTTTAGAGCGACCTTCTGCACACCTGAAACCTTCGGGACCGGAGGCTTCTCCGCCTTGGTGCCGGCCTTCGTCACCGGAACGGGCGTCTTTCCCGCTCTTGCCGGCCCTGAGGGCGGAGTTTCTTTGGCGGGAGTCTGCGGTCGGCCACTCTTGGCGCCTCGTTTTGCAGTGGCAGGCTCCGGTTCCTCTTCTTCGACCGCTTCTTCGCCCTCCTCTTCTTCCTCTTCGGCTTCGCCTTCTCCCTCTTCGCTCAGTTCCTCGCCGAGGGCCCCTTTGGGAAGAGCGAGACCGAGCGCGGCTTCTTCCTCTTCATCTCCGCCCAATTCCTCAAGTTCTTCCTCTTCCAAACCTTCCTCTGCTTCTTCCTCGTCAAAGGCGGCTTCTTTTAACTTGGGTTCGGCGCCCCGCCGGGCGCGAGTCCGCTTGATGGTAATTTGAGGAGGCGGAGCTGGTGGTGAGTGCGGCTCCAGGAAGGCACGCATCTCTTCCGGCGTCGTCAGCCGGCCATCGATCAGCTCCAGAAATACCGAGTTCACGACCTCGTTGTACTTTGGCAAATCAGGCGTGATGCGCATCTCCTGCATCACCGCATAGGGGACGCGCTGGCGCGCCTCCGGCCAGACCTTCAGAAAGAGGTTATAGCGGTCGCGAATGCCTGCTTCCTTGGTTGTAAAGCCAAGCCAAAGAACCGCTTCTGGATCGTAGCTCATGAAAAGCTTGAACATCGCCGAGGGCACCTGATTTGCCTTGGCCGTGAGCGCTTTGGCAAATGCAGCCGCCAACGCATTTAGGCTATTCCACTCTTCGACGAACCCCGGACGAAGCAACTGCTTCTTCAAGGCGGTCAGGTCTTTGGGCGACATCTTGGCGGTGAGCAGCTCCATTTGCGCCGCTGACATGTCTGGATGGACGCCTTGGAGCAGCAGCTCGACGGCCTGCTCGTGCAACGCCTTCAGCCCTTCCGCGTCCGCCTTGGCTGGCGTCCAAGAAGGACAAAGCGCCTTCATCCAGCCTTCGGCGTCGAGCGCTTCAAGAACCTTGAGCCCATCTTCCTCATGACCGATCTGCTCGAGCTCCTCGGCTCTGTTGTGGGCCGAGAGAAACTCGATCACTCCCTCCGCTTTGGCGCTTTCATATCGGCTTTGGGTCTTGGGATCGAACTCCCACCCCAGCCGCGTCCGGTATCGCGTGGCGCGAATGAGCAGTGCCGGCTCTTCGAGAAAGCCGTAGTTCGAGACCAGTCGCAACGTCCGAAGCTCGATGTCGGCGACGCCGTTGAGTGGGTCCATCAGCAGGCCGAAGGAGCCTTCGTTGAGCGAAATCGCCATAGCGTTGACGGTAAAGTCGCGCCGGCGCAGGTCTTCCTGAATCGAAGCGACGTGGTAGACCGGCTTTCCAGGCTTGGGATAGACCACGCTATGGGTGCTGACCAAATCGACTCGAACGGTGCCTGGGAAGCACAGATAGAGCGTCCGCGAAGCCTCATCTTCGCCCCAGATTTTCCCTCCCAATTTTGTAATTGCTTTCTTTAGTTTGAGAGCATCTCCATGCACCGATACTTCAAGTTCTCGGACGGCGTGGCCGCTGGTCAGGTCACGCACAGCATCGCCGGTCAGGAAGAGGATCATCCCTGCCTCCCCCGCGACGTCGCGGAGCTGCCGCAGGGCGTGCCGCTGATCGGCTGATAGCCGGTTTTCCAAAAGGTAGATGTAATCCGGCATTCGAGTTCCCTGCCCTGACGGCTTACGACTTTCCCAAGTCTCTGATGCCGTTGCCCTTAGGCGCGATTCCCAATTCCAGCAAACCAGTACCTTAACACAATCGAAACGCCTTGGCTAGTGAGGTTGCACCTAAAATGTTGCTTTTCTCGTTTCCCGGATTCCTGCCCCATGCGACAATCCAAAGCGATGGCTTCGCTGCGCAAACCGGTGATTGTGCGCAAGTTCTCGCGGGACTGGTTCGCCGGCTACGCGGGAACCGGGTTCGGCCAGGATACCGTCGAGCTTGAGATCCTGGATCTGACGGGCAAGGTTCTCCGAGTCAGCTGGGACCAGGTGAAGTGGGTCTGCTACGTGCGTGACCTGCCCTCGGGCGAGCAGGCCAACCCGGAGCGGCTGATCCACAAGAGATTTGCGATACGGCCGCGCACGGCCGGCTTGTGGCTGCGAATGACGCTGACCGACGGCGACGAGATCGAGGGACTGGCGGCGAACGACCGGTCGCTTTTGGACGGAGCCGGCCTCTTGCTCACGCCGCCGGATACGCGCTCCAATACCCAGCGCATCTACCTGCCGAGGCAGGCAATTCAGGCGCTGGAGGTTGTGGGGTTGATTGGCGCGGCGAAGCGCCGGCCGAGGGCCGAAGAACAACCGGAGCTGTTCCCGAAGGAGCCGGATACAGCGTAGCCGGCAGCCTTCCAGTACAATCGTTTCGATGAAACTGGGTGAGCTGGCAAGGCGTTTAGGGGCGGAGTTGCGCGGTGACGCGGAGCTGGAAATCACGGGTGTGAAAGGGATTGAGGACGCCGGGTCGACCGAGATCACCTTTGTGGCCAATCCCCGCTATGCCGGCCTGGCGCGCTCCACGCGGGCGGCGGCCGTGCTGGTCGAGCCCGAGTTTCAAGAGATTCCGGTTGCCACGCTACGCATCCGCAATCCTTATCATGCGTTTTCCCGTGCGCTCGCCTTTTTCTACCAGCCTCCGGCATACCCGCCGGGAATTCATCCTACGGCGGTCATCGATCCTACAGCCGAGATTGGTGAAGGCGCGCACATTGGGGCCTATGTGGTTGTCGGGCAGGGAGTTCGCCTAGGGCCGCAGGCAACGCTTCTGTCCCATGTCGTGCTCTACCCCAATGTGCGGGCAGGGAGCCATCTCTTCGCCCATGCTCACGCCGTGGTGCGCGAGGGGTGCGTCCTTGGCGACCATGTGACGCTGGAAAATGGCGCTGTTGTGGGAGCCGACGGCTTCGGCTTTGCCAAAAACGAGGCTGGCGAGTGGGAGAAGATTCCGCAGTCCGGTCCAGTGCGGCTTGGGGACCGGGTCGATGTGCAGGCCAACGCCTGCGTCGATCGGGCGACGGTGGGCGAAACGCGGATCGGCAACGGGACCAAGATCGACAACCTGGTGCAGGTGGGGCATGGATCGGCGGTGGGCGAGAACACGCTGCTTTGTGCACAATCGGGTCTGGCCGGCTCCTCGGTGATCGGAAACAACGCGATTCTGGCCGGTCAGGCCGGCGTTGCCGGACATTGCTCGCTGGGCGACGGCGTGATCCTGACCGCACAGGCCGGAGTCTCCCACGATATTCCCGCTGGAAAAATGATCTCCGGCTCGCCGGGATTTGACAACCGCATCTGGCTGCGCGCGGTGACCGCGTTCCAGCGGCTGCCAGAGATGCTACGGCGGCTCGATCGGCTGGAAAAGAAGGTTGGGGCGAAATCCGGCGCGAGCCATCCACGAGAAGAAAAACAAGGGGCGGAGTAACCGATGGTTGTGCCAATGAACCGCCGAAAGTGGATTTCACGGCCTGAAGTCCAAGTTTTTTCCTTCGAGCGCAGTGCAGGAACCAGAGGGGTTTCGAAGAGAATCCCTGAATCCGATTCCTCGCGGGCTGAAGCCCGCTCGGAGCTAAGGAACATCGGACCTTTTTCGGCACGGCTAAAGCCGTGCCCTGTTACAAAGCGTCGCCGCCAGCGCCCTTCATCCTCCTGTAAAGCCCGAATCCATCGAGATGGCCGCGCCCCACGGTTCTTTCTTTTCGCGGTCTTGTCCGTGTTCGCGCCGACCCTTGTCGCAGGTTGCAGCACCTATCTAGCCGTTGGCTGTCACTCCTATCACGTCGACACCACCATCGAAAACCGCAGTGGCGAGCCGATCCGGTTGCTCGAGGTGGACTATCCCAGCGCCAGTTATGGCGCCGACAGCCTCGCCGCGGGCGCGGACTTCCATTACCGGATCCAACTGCAAGGCAAGGGCCAGCTCAAGGTGCTTTACACGACCAACGAGGGCAAGCCGGTGCAGATCACCGGCCCCACGTTGGCCGAGAGGCAGGAGGGCCGGCTCGAGGTGGTGCTCCTGCCCGACGGCAAGGCGGAGTTTCATGCGGAGCTGACGCCCGCGCGCTGACTTCGCCAAATGCAGAAGCGGGCTTTCCACAGGGCCAAAGCTCTGAATTCTCTTATAGCAAATCACGTACGGGCTGAAAGCCCGTACCCTCCCGCCGGAAGCGCGCTCCCTCCAAACTGACTCAGTACTCCAATTGCCGATGTCGTTCGTCCCGCCATCACCCGGCCGATGCAGCGGCTACCACTTCGGTTTGTCAGGACTGGCTCGTCTTGCAACAGCCAGAGACCGATAATTCATGCGAGGAAATCAGGTGGGCAAAGACTCTCACGGTGCAGGCATCACTGTCCGGTGGCTGCGCAAGCACGGATTCCCTGTGCGTGTTGCCGCCTGTTTTGTCTCCGTCACGCTGGCCACCTTTTTCATCGGCCTGGCTCCGGAATCCAACCTGATCTGGGTGGCCAACGGCCTGGTGCTGGCCTATCTGCTTCTGGCGCCACGTCGTCGCTGGCCGGTCTACATGGGCGCGGGTTTCGCAGCGCAGATTGTGGGCAACACGCTGGTCAATCCCCGCTCGGCAATGAATCTGGTGCTGGCGCTGTTGAACCTCTGCGAGGTGATGATCGCCGCTTCCCTGATGCGCCAGCGATCGAAAGACCTGCCCCATTTTACCGATCTTGCGTACCTGAGGCGTTTTGTGGCCTTTGCCGTGCTATTGGCGCCCGCCGCGGCCGGAGCGCTGTTTGCGGTGACGGTGGTGGCGAGGCAAGACAGCTCCCCGTGGACCCAGTTTGTCTCGTGGTTGATTCCCGACGCGCTGGGCATCGCCGTTGTGACTCCGGCGTGCGTGGCGATCTTCAGGGAACGCTTCAACAAGCAGCAGAATTGGGCGCGGAACTGGGCTTACCTGGCGCTGCCCGCCGCGTTCGTATTGGCTCTATTTTCGCAATCCAAGGCGCCGCTACTCTTTCTCATTTACCCAATCCTGCTGATCGTATTGCTGCGGCTCGGCCTGGGATGGGCTTCGCTGGTGGCGCTCTTCGCGGCCACGGTGGGAAGCTGGTATACCCTGCGCGGCGAAGGCGCATTCGCGATGTTCAATTCGCTGACGCCCATGGAGCCGTCGATCGTTCTGCAGATCTTTATCGCCGGCGCCATCTTCATGCTCTACAGCGTCTCCATCGTGCTGGCCAACCACGCAGCCACTGAGCGCCGCCTACAGAAGATCGCGAGCCTCCACTCGCTGGTGACGGAGAATTCGCGCGACGCCATTTTGATCGCCGATTTCGACGGTCAGCCCAGCTACGTTTCTCCCGTCATGGAGACGATGACCGGCTGGTCGACGGAAGAGATGAAGCGGATGGGCGGCCGCGGGGTGGTGCATCCCGACGATCTGGCGAAAGTGCACCAGACCATCGCCGAGCTTCGCGCCTGCCAGGGAAGCGGAATGACCGAGTACCGCGTGCGCAAGCGGAATGGAGAGTACATCTGGGTCGAAGCCAGCTTGTGCGTCTTCGTCGATCCGGGGACGCGCGTGCCGATCGGCACGATGAACATCGTGAGAGACATTTCGGACCGCAAGCGCGCCGAGCAGGAGCTGCGCGCGGCCAACCGCGCGCTGGAAGCCCTGGCGGTCGTTGACCCGTTGACTGGAGTCGCCAATCGTCGCCGGCTCGACCAATGCCTGGTGAGCGAATGGCGCCGCGGTCTGCGGGAACAGACGCCGCTCTCGATGGTGCTCTTCGATGCCGATCTCTTCAAGTCTTACAACGACACCTATGGCCACCTGCGCGGCGATTATTGCCTGAAGCAGATTGCCGAAGCGGCGTTGGACGTGGTGGCGCGGCCCGGCGACGTGGTGGCGCGCTACGGCGGCGAAGAGTTCGCCGTGGTGCTGCCCAACACCGACGAAGAAGGCGCGCTCGAGATCGCCGACCAGATCTGCGAGTCGCTGCGCCGGCGCTTCATTCCGCACAGCTTCAATCCGCATGGAATTGCGACGGTGTCGGCGGGCTGCGCCACGATGTTTCCCAATTCGGGGCAGTCGGTGGGGGCTCTCATCGAAATGGCGGATCGGGCGCTTTACCACGCCAAGGAGACCGGGCGCAATCGCGCCTGCTCGGCCAGCTCGCTGGACGACGATGCGCCCCGGCGGCAGAGGCG
>JASHTH010000466.1 GCA_030040655.1 Acidobacteriaceae bacterium
CGGGCCCCGCCCTTTGACCTCCGACGCAATTTACACTTCACCCTCAACGACACTGGTCAACCTGGAAGCCAGCTATCGATTCAACAAAAACTGGAGCCTGGTGGGCGAGGTGTTGAATCTGTTCAACCGCAAGGATCACGACGTGGACTACGCCTATGTGTCGCAAATAACTCCGGCAGCCGGGCTCGGCCTGCCGGCAGCACCGCCGACAACATTGGCAAGGCAGGAGCAGGTTGCAAATGCTATCAATGCGAACGCGGCCTTCACACGGGTGATGCACCCCGTCGAACCGATTCAGGCGCGATTCACTTTGCGTTACAGCTTCGGTCGCTGAAGCTCACACGGTGCCTCCTGGTCCTTCTGGAGAGGTTTCACAGTTCCTGGGTTGAGGCGTCGTTCCAGTCGGCTCTCTTGAGGGGAGATTCACTTGGCTTCGGTGGCTTCGGGTGTGGCAACTTTACAACTGCCTTACGGCCTGAGCTCAGAAGCGCTCCGTGGGCTCGATTCGCGCCGCCCACTGGACGCATTTTGCATCAACGCGGGCAGCGTTCCGCGCGGAAACGCCGTCGACTGGCGCACCACCAGCCGGGTGGGGATGCGCCACTGTTTGCTGGCGGCGCGGGGATGAGCGGGCTCAATGCCGGCGCGCAGTCCTTCGACGGCGGCCGCGGCCAGGTGTTTGCACGACATTTGTACCGTCGTCAGCGGCGGGAGCGCGAACTGGGCGAGGTGGATGTCGTCGAAGCCCACGACGGAAATCTCTTCCGGTACTTTGTGCGTGGTGCGGTACAGCGCGTGCAGCACGCCGATGGCGGTCATGTCGTTGGAGCACATCACCGCCGTGGGCAACTCGCCGAGCGCCAGCATCTTCTCCATGCTGGCGATGCCGCCCTCCATGGTGTGGGTGCCTTCGACGATGTGCTCCGCAGGCGCGGTCAGCCCGATCTCCGCCATGGATTTGACAAACGCGTCGCGGCGCGCCACGGCCGAGCGCATATACAGCGGACCGGTGATGAAGGCGATGCTGCGATGACCGAGCGCGGCCAGATGCTGCACTCCCTGGCGGATGCCTTCGCCGTAGTCGACCTTGAGCACGCGAATGTTCGGTAGGTCCGGTCCGGCATCGACAAACACCAGCGGGAACTCGCGCTCGACCAGCTTCTGCACCAGTTCTTCCTCGATGCCGAAGGTCATGATGGCGACGCCATCCACACTGCGCTGCAACATGCGGCGGATGAGCGACTCGGTGCGGGCAGGATCGTAATTCGTCGAGCCGATGAAGACCTCATAGCCTTGCGCCACGGCGAGATTCTCGAACTCCTGCACCAGCTCGGGAAAAAACGGGTTCGTGATCTCCGAAACGATCAGGCCGAGCATGCGGCTGCGGCCCGAAACCAGCGCCCGCGCCTGCGTGTTGGGCAGGTAGCCCACCTCGTCGATGGCCTGCCAGACGCGCTTGGCCAAGTCGGGATTGACCGACGGAATGCGGTTGACCGTGCGCGAGACGGTGGCGATGGAGACGCCGGCACGCTGGGCCACTTCGCGGATGCTCACCGTCCCCGGCCGGCGGCGATCGGCTGCGTTGTTTCGCGTCGCGCTCACAGGTGAGGCCATTTTACGCTTTCCGGCTGTTTCTTACCGATGCGAACTCGGAAAAAATCGCAGGAAGCTTTGGAAATGTGAGATTTGTCTGCCAGCCCGGCGCGCTCGCCGCACTGCGATCTGAAGCGATTCCAGGCATTTTCGGTAATCGTTTCCCCACCTTGGAGCCTTTCCGCTGAAACCAGATCGAGGTCGTCCGGACGGCGAGGGTTCTACGGATGCTTCTGGCCGCCTGCCGCGACCTCGAGGCCATGGGCGATCAGCTTGAGGATCGAGCCCAGACTTTCCTCCACGCCGCGGCGGCTCCCCGGCAGGTTCACGATCAGCGTGCTGCCCTTCATTCCGGCCACGCCGCGCGAAAGCCAGGCAAACGGGTTGCGCGCCGCGCCCAGTGCGCGCATCGCTTCCGCCAGCCCGGGTGCTTCGCGATCGATCACGCGGCGCGTGGCCTCCGGCGTGCGGTCGCGAGGGCCCAATCCCGTTCCGCCCACGGTGAGTGCCAAGGCTGCCCCTCGCGCGCACCATTGCTCCAGCCGGGCGGCGATTTTGGCCTCGTCGTCGGCGACGGTTCCGGTTTCGATTTCGCTCTCCGGGAATTGTGCGCGCAGGAGCGTGACCACGGCGGGACCGGCGGTATCGGACATCAGTCCTTGGGAGCAGCGATCGGAGACAGTGAGGACGGCGAGCAACATAACGGTGATTGTAGCGGGCATTGACTCGGCTTGCGCAAGCGTGCAGCAGACACCGCGAAAAGGAAAACCTTGTCAGGCTCGCCATCCCCTATTCCCCGTCTCCTAATCCCCAATCCCTAGTCCCTCAGTCCCTCAGTCCCTTAGTCCCTTAGTCCCTCCGTCCCTCAGTCCCTCCGTCCCTCAGTCCCTCCGTCCCTCGACCCCCGTCCGAGCATCTACCATTGCTCTCATGCACGTTCTCTCTGCCGCCGAGATGCAGGCCTGCGATCGCGCCACGAGCGAAAAATTCGGCGTTCCCTCCCTCGATCTGATGCGCGCGGCGGCTGCAGCCGTCGCCACCATTGCTCGTGTGCAATTCCCTGCTGCCCGGCGCATCGCCGTGATTTGCGGGCGCGGCAACAACGGCGGCGACGGCATGATGGCGGCGCGGCTGCTGGCCGCGGCGGGCCTCGTGGTGACCACGATTCTGCTCGGCTCACCCAAGGATCTGAAAGGCGACGCGGCTCTGGCGTGGCAGGAGCTGGCCAGCCCGCAGCACGGATTGATTCACGTCGTCAACAGCGCCGAGGAGCTGGCTCGCCACAACGATGCGCTGGGCGCCGATCTCATCGTCGATGCACTACTCGGAACCGGGTTCAAGCCGCCCCTCAAAGGCCTTGCGCTGGCTGCGCTGGAATGGGTCAAACAATCGCCGGCGCCGCTCCTCGCCGTCGATCTTCCATCGGGCTGGCCGGCGGACGAGACGACTGCCACGGTCGATACGCCGGTGTTTCCTGCCGATGCCGTCGTCACTTTCACGGCGCCCAAGCCGGCGCACGTCTTCGGTCAACTGACGCGGCGCTGGGATCAGCCCGTTGTGGTCGTTCCCATCGGCTCGCCGGAAAGCGCCATCGTTTCCGCGCTGGGAATCGACTGGGCGGGCTCCGCACATGCTCTGACCGAGACACCTCGTGCGTCTGCTGCCCACAAGGGCAGCTTCGGCCACGTTCTCGTCCTGGGCGGGTCGGTGGGCAAGTCGGGCGCGCCCGCCATGGCCGCATCGGCGGCCATGCGCGCGGGTGCGGGGCTGGTTACGGCCGCGGTCCCTGCGCCGGTGCTGCCCATGGTGGCTGCTGTCGCGCCGGAGCTGATGACGCACTCTCTGCTTGCCACGCCGGCCGGGCGCATCTCTGCCGAGAATCTCGCGCCGGAGCGGCTCGCCGAACTCACCGCGGGAACGACCGTGCTGGCGATCGGTCCCGGATTGGGGCAAAGCCCGGAGACGACCAAATTCACCGCCGGCCTGCTCTCGACTACCAAGATGCCCGCCGTGATCGATGCCGATGCTTTGAACATCCTGGCGGCGAAACCGGTGCTTCTCTCCAAACTCGCCAAGGGTCGCACGCTGGTGCTCACGCCGCATCCCGGCGAGATGGCGCGGCTGGCAGGGACCACGACCGCCGAGGTGCAGGCGAACCGGCTGGAGATGGCGCGGAGCTTTGCCCGCCGCGTGGGCGTGACCGTGGTGCTGAAAGGCGCGCGCACGCTCGTTGCGCATCCCGACGGGCGCGTGTCGGTGAACACCTCCGGCAATCCGGGCATGGCCAAGGGCGGCAGCGGCGATGTGTTGACGGGACTTGTGGCCGGCCTCCTTGCGCAGTATCCCAATGAGCCGGCGCGCGCAGTGGCAGCGGCGGTATACCTGCACGGCCTGGCCGCCGATTTCGCCGCCCGCAGTGACGACGAGCACACTCTGCTGGCCACCGACAGCCTTCGGCGCCTTTCTCAGGCTTTTCGCTTTCGCTCCCGCGGGCAGAACGGTTATGTTTGGTTGCAGGGGGCATGGCATGCAGCAGCCCCCTGCGAGAGTGACGGATGACCAACGCCGCTCCCACCGCTCAGGGCAAGGTTCACGAGTTCACGACTCACAGCGGCGCGGACACCATCGAGGTGGGCCGCAAGCTGGCGCATTTGCTCAAGCCGCCGCAGCTTTTGTTGCTGCGCGGCGAGCTCGGCACCGGCAAGACCACGCTGGTGAAGGGGCTCGCTCAGGCCCTCGATGCCGCCGAGCCCGACGAAGTGACCAGTCCCACTTTCACGCTGCTGCACGAATACGAGGGCACGCGCGAGGGCAAGCCGGTCAAGCTCTACCACGTGGACGTGTACCGGCTGGAAGGCGAGCGTCAGCTCGAAACCCTCGGACTGGAAGAGTTGCTGACGCCGGACGCCCTGGTGCTCGTCGAGTGGGGCGATAAATTCAAGAGCATCCGCAAACTCGCCACCGGCGAGATCGTGATCAAGTCAGAAGGCGGAGACGCGCGGAAGATCGCGGTGACGCTGAAGGAATAATTTTCTCTAGTATTCGTCGCCCGTCCTTCAGCCTGTCATCCTGAGCCGAACTTCTCAGACACCACACTCACTCGACGCACTGGACGTGCAATATGTGCGGGACAGTAGCAGGAAGCTCGCACAGATTTTGAACGTTGGGGCGGCGAAACTTCCGAAAAGCCGACCACACACCAAAGAGCGGATTTATACTGCTTGCCAAAATGCCAAAGAAGATAAGAAGCGTCTGGAACTTCGATTCCAACCATCTGACTTGGCCGTATGTTGTCGCTATACCCGGTGTCTTTTTGATTGCGGCGATCATAGGAATCGTCGCAGGTGACTTCATTCGCTGGGGCGGACTGGTACTGTTCACGACGTTCATTTTCGGATTCTTTATCAACGACAGTCGTAGATACTTCCGCGAAAGACGATTCTGGCTGCTCACAGCGTCCTTATTCGGCGTTCATGTCGCTGCGTTCCTTGCGATCCTTTGGCGGATCGACGAATGGAAACTGCTCTGGTTCATGGTCATGATCCTTGAACTTCCGCCGTTCGTTTTGCTGAGGAATCTCGTTTGCCAGGGCTAAGGTGGAGTGACTGAATTTCTCCCTCCGATCCCGACCCGCTCAACATCAGATTGAGTACGCAGACCACACCCACGAAGGGCAACAGCCACCAATCGTCCCAAAGATCGTGCCAGCGCCATGAGCCGCGAAGGCCGGGTACGCACCACGAGATCGACAACACTCCGATCCCGATACACCACAACCGCCCAAGCCACCTTGGGAGGGCCTTCGTGGTAGGCTTTGGGCGCTGTCCAGGGCCGAGAGCATAGAACTCCGTCCCCTTCACGCCCAAAACGATTGCGGCTGCGCCTACCGCAATCCCGACGATGGCATCTGCATGAGTCATTCAGCGACCTCGATGATTATCGTTCAAAATCGAGCTTCGCTGGTGAGTCACCGCCTTTACGGAAGTTTCGAACAGCAACCACAGATCCTTCACTTCGTTCAGGATGACGGCGCTCATGGGCGCCGAAAGCGACCCATTCTCACTCAAAACCCCATGATGTTGAATCCGCAGTCGACATAGAGGGTTTCGCCCGTTACCGCGCCCGCCAGCGGGCTGGCGAGAAACAGCGCGGCGCCGCCGACTTCGAGCTGATCGACGTTGCGATGCAGCGGCGAGCGCTCCACGTGGACCTTGCGCATCTCGCCCAGATCGCCTACGCCGCGCGCGGCCAGCGTGTTGATGGGGC
>JASHTH010000467.1 GCA_030040655.1 Acidobacteriaceae bacterium
CGCCAATTTGAATGAACTGATCGAAAAGGCGGAAGACCCGGAGAAGATGTTGAAACAGGTGGTGCTGGACATGGAAAACCAGTTGCTCCAAGTGAAGACGCAGGTGGCGATCGCCATCGCCGATGAGCATCTGCTCAGCAAGAAGAAGGCCGAGCAGGTCGAGCAGTCGGCCGAATGGCGGCGCAAGGCGGAGCTGGCCGTGCAAAAGGGCCGCGACGATCTGGCGCGCGAAGCGCTGGAGCGGGCGCTAAGTCACGATCAGCTCGCCGCCGGATTTACCGAGCAGGCCGAAGACCAGAAGCACGAGGCCGATAGCCTGCGCCAGGCTCTGCACAAGCTGGAACAGAAGCTGAGCGAGACGCGCGCCCATTGCGAGATGCTGGTGGCCGAGCATCGCCGGGCCAAGGTGATCGGACGGGCGACCAAGGCGCGGCAGGTGGTCGGCGTGCAACAGGAGCAGACCATCGGCCGGATGAAAGACCGCATTCACGTCAAGTCCGCGGAGAATGTTGCCGCCGTGGAAGTGCTTGCGCCGGAGTCGCTGGAAGACCGCTTTCAGGCCCTGGAACATGAGGACAAGGTGGAGCTGATGCTCAGCGAGATCAAGAGCCGGCAGGCCGCCCTGCCTTCGCAGTCGTCGTAGGCGCAGATCGGGGCAGCGGCGGGGACGGATTCTTTGTATCCGCCGAGGCGAAACCGCGTCTAACCACTCAGCACCGGAGAAGCGGGATAAAACCCTTGTTTCCGAAGCGCATCAGCCGTGGACGCTTCGTGGGGAGGTTTATCCTCGAAGAATACCTGTTCTGCCCGCTATGGCAAGCGAATTAGCCGATCAGGCTCCTACTCCCCGACTGGTGAATGGATGCGTTTCGAATCTTGCTTTCTTTCTGTTCCGCTGGCGGCCGGATTGGTGCTGTTGGCGCTTTCGCCCAGTGCCCTTGCCCAGCAGCCGGTTTCGCTTGTGATTGCCGTCCCCGCTGGCGAGCCGCCGGATGCCCCGCGGCTGCAGTTTGCAGTCGATTCGCCGGAGCGTGCGGAGCAGCAGCAACCGGCCTCGGCGGAGCCGGCGCCTGCGAATCAGGGCCAAAGCGCCCAGCAGCCGGCGCCGGGATCCACGCCGGCGCAAACTGCACCCCAAACTTCTCCGGCTCAGGGCGATTCCAACTCACAGGCCGGCGCCGCCCAATCCACTGCGGAAAAAAGTCAACGCGAAAAGGGCGAAGAGGAAGTGAAAGAACAGGAGCATCAACGGGTGGAGGGAGTTGTCCCCACGTTCAACGTGACCTACCACCACGACGCTGTCCCGCTGGCCCCTGGTCAGAAAATCGAACTCTCCTTTCGTTCCGCGGTCGACCCCTTCGCGTTTGCTTCGGCGTTCATGTCATCGGGCTATCACGAGGCCGAGAACGATCTGAAGGGCTTCCCCTGGGGTCCCAAAGGCTACTTCGAGCGCACCGGTGTGGCCTATCTCGACACATTCGACAGCACCATCTTCAGCACCGGCATTTTTCCTATCGTTTTCCGCCAGGACCCGCGCTACTTCCGCATGGGCCAGGGCACCATCAAACACCGGATACTCTACTCCTTGTCCACCAATTTCGTCGCCAAGAACGATTACAACGGCAAGTGGGGGCCCAATATGGGGAACCTGCTGGGCAACTTCGCGGCCGGCGAGATCTCACAGTTCTACTACCCCGCGGGCAATTCCGGTACCGGCCTTGCCTTAACTGGCGCCGTGATTCAGATTGCCGAGGGTGCGGGGGGATCGATCTTCAATGAGTTCTGGCCGGATCTGTCGCGGCGCTTCCTTCACAAGGACCCCACCCACGGCTTGGATGCGCTGGCCCGCGCACAGGACGCCGAGGAAAAAGCGGCACGTAACGCAGCCAGGCAAACGCAACAGCTGCAGCAGAATCAGCCGCAGCAAAGCCCGGAATAAGCCGCCTCAGGGTTGCGCACGGTTCTCGAAATGGGGCGGGACGTGTGGAACCGCTCTATCGTTTCGAGTGGGTTGCAGCCTTTTGAGCGTACATTGCGGCGTCGGCGCGGGCGAGCAGATTCTTCGCCGTTTCGCCCGCCTGGCGCTCGGCAAGCCCGAAGGAAGCATCGACCTTCAGCTTCTCGGGCCCAGACCGACCGTGAACGGTATAGTTGCCGCAGACCCAGTCCTTCAAGCGCTGAATCTGCGCCTGCGCCTCGTCGAACCGGCAATCGAACAGGACGATGAATTCGTCTCCGCCCCAGCGCGCGACGATGCCTTTGGGCCTGCACGCCGACTGCAGCTCCGCCGCGAATTGCTGCAGCAGCTCATCGCCGGCCGGGTGCCCATGCTCGTCGTTTACTTGCTTGAATTCATCGATGTCGCTCATCACGATGCAGAAGGGGCCGGACGAGCCGATCCTCCGCTCGATGTAGCTTTCCACCCAGAGCCGGTTGCGTAATCCCGTCAGCCCATCGGAGGAGGCGACGCGCTCGGCTTCCTCCAGGCGCGTCTGGTAACGAGTGACTTCAGTCTTTAATTGCTCGATCGCCGCCTTACCTTCCGCGGTCATGCGCTCGATCGAAGTCTTCAGCTCGGTCGCGCTCTTTTTGAGCGATGTACGAATCTGCGACAAATCCTCGAGCGAGGCAATCTTCTCCAGGCGCCCGGTAACTTCGGTGATCTGGCAAGCGCAACGCTGGTCGCGTTCACCAACCCCCTCCGCGGTGCGCGCCATCACGAGGAGAATCTCCTTCACCTCGTCGGCTTTCTGGCGGTAATGGTTGGCGGTGCGCCGGCCCCAGTCCCTGAGCTGTGCCTGCACGTCGCGCTCTGTGGATTCGAGCTCTTCCCGGCTCGGCGTAGCCGATATTCGATCGTCGACTTTGGCCAGGCTGCGCTTCAACTCTTCGCCGAGAGCGGGGCAGGCATCCACGCTCGCGCTTCCCATCTCGCGCAGGGAAGAACAATAGGCGGCGATCGCGACGGGAAGCAGATCTTTCGCGTCAACGCTTTGGTAGCGGATGGATTCTCCTGGCGACTCTTCCAGATACTTCTTTAGCGATATCATCTGGCTCTCGCTGGTCCCGGGGCGCAGATCTCCCCCCATGAAGAGATCAAAAAGCCCTTATCGGCAGATTTCGGGCAAATTTCAGTTACCTGGGGTGCTCGACCGTTTTGGGAAGTGGTGTGTCCTCTCCTGCGATGCTCGAGGTCGCTGCTCCTTCCACCCCAGCGACGAAGACCTGTCGCTGGGGACCCCGGAGCTTAAGGTCGCGTCGACTCATCGGTTGCAGTTCCGGATACAGAATTTCCTAAAACGGGATAGATCTGAATTCTGACCGGCCAAGTCTTCCAGATGTCGGCGCAGTAGTCGCGAATGGCGCGATCGGAAGAGAACTTGCCCATGCGCGCGACATTCAGGATCGACATGCGCGTCCATGCGTCGTGGTTCCTGTAGGCCTCGCCCACGCGGTCCTGACAATCGATGTAGGACTGATAATCGGCCAGCAACATGAACTCATCGCCATTCAGGAGAGAATCGACCAGCGGTTGAAACAGGCCCTTGTCTCCGCGGGAGAACTCGCCGCTCGAAAGCGCATCCAGCGTTTCTCTCAGATGGGGATTCGATTCGTAGATAGCCCTCGGGTTGTAGTTTTCGCGCTTGCGCTGCTCGACCTCGGCGGCCGTAAGGCCAAAGAGGAAGAAGTTCTCTTCGCCCACCTCCTCACGGATCTCGATATTGGCGCCATCCAATGTGCCGATGGTAATAGCTCCGTTCATGGCGAACTTCATATTGCCGGTTCCCGAAGCCTCCTTGCCGGCCGTCGAGATCTGCTCGCTCAGATCGGCGGCAGGGTACACCCGCTGGCCCAGCTTAACGTTGTAGTCGGGAAGAAAGACGACCTTAAGCCGTCCCCGCACCACGGGATCGGCGTTGATGGCTTCGCCGACCGAGTGAATGAGCTTGATGATCAGCTTGGCCATGCGATAGCCGGGCGCGGCCTTGCCCCCGAAGAGAAACGTACGCGGGACGACATCGGCGCCCGGATCGCGCTGGATGCGTTTGTAGAGCGTGAGAATGTGCAGAACCTGCAAATGCTGCCGCTTGTACTCATGCAGGCGCTTGACCAGCACGTCGAAGATGGAGTCGGGATCGACCGCCATGGCGAGCCGGTCCTGGATATATTTCGCGAGGCGAATTTTGTTGCCCTGCTTGACGCGACGCCACTCCGCGGCGAACTCCGCGTCGTCGGCTAACGGCTCCAGCCGGCGCAGCTTTTCGAGATCGCTGATCCAGCCGTCGCCGATCCGCGAGGTGAGCAGTTCGGCAAGGCCGGGATTGCTGAGGACCATCCAGCGCCGCGGCGTTACGCCATTGGTTTTGTTGGAGAACTTCTCCGCAGTCAATGCGTAGAAATCGCGCAGCACGTTGGTCTTCAAAAGCTCGGTGTGCAACTCGGCCACTCCGTTGATGGCGTGGCTGCCGAGCGCGGCCAGGTGCGCCATGCGAACATAGCTCTCGCCGTGGTCGCCGATAAGCGAGAGCCTTTCCGCGCGCGCTTCGTCGCCGGGGAACTTCTTGCGGACATCGATCATGTGACGGCGATTGATCTCGTCGACGATCTCGAGGTGGCGCGGCAGCAGCGAGCCGAAGAGGCTGCGCGGCCACTGCTCCAGAGCTTCGGGCATCAATGTGTGATTCGTGTAAGACAAGGTGTGTTGCGTCACATGCCATGCCGCGTCCCATTCCATGCCGTGCTCGTCGACCAGCAGGCGCATCAGCTCGGCAACGGCAATGGCCGGGTGTGTGTCGTTCATCTGGATGGCGAATTTGCGATGCAACTCGGCCAGCGGGCGATGCTGCGCGAGGTGAATCTTGAGAATGTGCTGCAGGCTGCAGGAGACGAAGAAGAACTGCTGCTCCAGGCGCAGTTGTTTGCCCTGCATGGCCCCGTCATTGGGATAGAGAATCTTGGAGATGTTCTCCGACGAGACTTTGTCGGCCACGGCGCCGAAGAAATCGCCGGTATTAAAGATTCCGAAGTCGAAGCTCTCTACCGCCTGCGCGGCCCACAATCGCATGGTGTTGGCCGTGTTGGTGCGATAGCCGAGGATGGGCGTATCGTGCGGAATGCCGCGCACTACGCGCTGCGGAATCCAGTTCACACGCAGCTTGCCGGCGGCATCGGCGTGCGACTCCGTGCGGCCACCGAACTTCACTTCGAAAGCGTCTTCGGGCCGCTCCAAGGCCCAGGGATTGCCCAGGCGCAGCCATTTGTCCGTGGTTTCCACCTGCCAGCCATCGCGAATCTGCTGGTCGAAGATGCCGTACTCGTAGCGGATTCCGTAGCCGATGGCGGGAATGTCGAGCGTGGCCAGCGAATCCATGAAACACGAGGCAAGGCGGCCCAGCCCGCCGTTGCCCAGGCCGGGTTCTTCCTCTTGCTCGATGAGCGCATTGAGGTCGAGGCCAAGGTGACGCATGGCCTGATCGGTCTCGTCGTAGATGCCCAGGTTGATGAGGTTGTTGGCCAGATGCGGGCCGGTGAGGAACTCGGCCGAGAGATAGCAGACCACGCGCACGTCCTGCGCCTGGTAGTTCTTCACCGTCGAAATCCAGCGTTCCACAAGGCGATCGCGAACCGTGTGCGCCAACGCCATGTAGAGGTCGTTGACGGTGGCGCGCTCCAGCGAGCGGCCTTGCACAAAAAAGAGGTTTTCCAGGAACGATTGCGCCAGCGCCTCGGCGCTCATCTCGGTTTTGCGGTCTTTCTGCGATTCCACCAATGGTCCCATGGAAGCCGGAATATTGCGCATGAGGCACCTCGCTTGGCGCGGCTGCAAATGGCCTTCCTCACCTTACGCTGGGTCCAGCGTAAATCCCCGTGTTCTGCGTCACCACAAAAAGGAGGCGAATTGAGGCGAGCGCGGCGCTCCGCCATCCCGTTATGGAATGTGTCCTCCGATTTTGATCCTGGCGTCGAGTTACGGGCAGCGGGTTCGCTTCTCTCAGGGGCGAAAGCCCGCGAGTCTTGTTCAGGTAAAGATCATACGGTCTGAAGAGGCTGCAAAAAACCTATGCGGATCGGTTTCTCGCGGGCTCAAGCCGGCGAGCAAGATCAAAAAGAAGGGGCTTGTTCGGCACGGCTAAAGCCTTGCCCTTTCAAAGCCGCCCGTGAAGCGAGTTTTTTCCGCAGCCTGTGAAGCCCGTTCCCTCCCGATCCGACTGACGCACGGATGGGGAGCTCACTGCGACAACCGGGCCAAAAGGACTAAAGTGGTTGGGTTGAGTTTTTGGCATCCGGAGGCATGGTCTCAACGCCATCCGGTTGCCCTGCGAAAGGCAGCCATGCGCGACGCACACACGCACGAACAGATCGACTGGCCCATCCGCAAGCATCCGCGGCGACGCCGCATCGTCATCACCCTGATCGTCATCGTCGTCCTTTTTCTCTTTTTCGGCACGCGGACCGCGATTTCCTACTGGGTCGATCTGCTTTGGTTTCGCTCGATGGGCTATGGCAGCGTGTTCTGGAAGACGCTCGGCCTGGAGTGGAGTGTCTTCGCCATCTTTGCCGCGGGCACGTTTGTCGTTCTCTATGGGGCGTACCTGCTGCTGCACCGCGCGCACCGCGACGATTTGCCGCGCGATCACACGCTATTCTTCGGAGGCCGGCCTATCACATTGTCGGTCAAGCCGGTGCTTCGCGTTGTCGCATTTGCCGGCTCGGTGCTGATCGCTCTAGCCACGGGTGGCGCCATGGCATCGGATTGGCCTTCTTGGGCGCTGTACTGGTATGCGCCACGCCAGACGGGCGGTTCGGTGGATCCGATCTTCTCGCGGCCCGTGAACTTCTTTCTCTTCGTTTTGCCGGCATGGCATTCGATCGCAGGCTGGCTGCTCACGCTGGCGGTGTTGATTTGCGGCGTTGCCGTCGTCTTCATCCTAATCAGCGGAGGAACGCGCGCATTCGGCGGCGAAAGCCTGGGCGCTCACGATCCGTTGCCATGGCGCGGCATCTCGTTTGCGCTAGCGTTGTTGCTGCTCACGATCGCTCTTCGTGTCTACCTGAGCCGATTCGATCTTTTACTCGAGCATCATACGATCTTCGACGGCGTGAACTATGCCGACGCGCACGTTTATATCGCCGGCAAGCTCGTCGTTTGCTGGGCGCTGGTGCTCGGCGCGTTGGTCGCATTGGCCAATGCCCTGCGGACTCCGCGCGGCTCCGGGCTCATTGCTTCTCTAGTCCCCGTGGTGGTTTGTTTCCCGGTGGTTGGTATCGTGGGCTGGTACGTAACCAATTTCGTCGTCAAGCCCAATCAACTGGTGCGCGAACGGCCGTTCATCGTGCACAACATCGAGATGACGCGCCAGGCCTACGGCCTGGACCGCTTTTCGCAGCGCGAGTTTCCCGCCGAGACCACGCCCGACGCCGCCCAGCCGGCGCAGAATCAGGCCACGCTCCAGAACATCCGCCTGTGGGACTGGCAGGCCCTGCGCGACACGCTGCGCCAGATCCAGGAGATTCGCACCTACTACGACTTTCCCGATATCGACATCGATCGCTACACGTTCGACGGTTCGCTGCACGAGGTGATGCTGGCGGCGCGCGAGCTCAACGTGGACAAGCTGCCCGAGAGCAGCCGCAACTGGATCAACGACAAGTTGATCTACACGCACGGCTACGGCATCACCATGAATCCGGTCAACGGCTTCACGACGGAAGGCCTGCCCGCGCTCATCCTGAGCAACATGCCGGTGCAAAGCACGGTGAGCAGCCTGCAGGTGACGCAGCCGGAGATCTATTTCGGCGAGCTGACCAACACCGACGTCTACGTGAAGACCCAGCAGCAGGAGTTCAACTATCCGCAAGGTCAGGCCAACAATCTTACTTCGTATGCTGGCACGGGCGGCATCCGGATTGGCGGTTTTGCGCGCCGCGTGCTGCTGGCCTTCGATCGCGGCGACCTGGGCAAGCTGCCCTTCAGCGACGATGTGACGGCGCAGAGCCGGCTGCTGATGCGGCGCAATATCCGCGATCGCGTGGCTGAGCTGGCGCCGTTTCTGATCTTCGAGCAGGACCCCTACATCGTGCTCGATGACGACGGCCGGCTCTCGTGGATCATCGATGCGTTCACGGTCTCGGACAACTATCCCGACTCGACCCATTACGGTCTCGGCGACGGTCAGGTCAACTACATGCGCAACAGCGTGAAGGCGGTCATCGATGCCTACAACGGGACAGTGACCTTCTATGTTTTCGATCCATCCGACCCCATCATCGCCGCCTATCGGCGCATCTTTCCCTGGCTCTTCAAGGACGCATCGGCGATGCCCGCCGGTCTGCGCATGCATGTGCGCTATCCGGAATTGTTTTTGAAGATGCAGGCAGATGTTTACGGCTTGTATCACATGACCGACCCCGAGGTTTTCTACAATCGCGAGGACCAGTGGACCGTTGCCACCGAGGTCGGTCTTGCCGGGACGGGCGAACAGGCTACGCAAGAGTTGCAGCCAAACTTTGTGCTGATGAAACTGCCCGGCGAAACAGGCGTGGAGTTTGTGGAGATTCTGCCCTTCACGCCGATTAACCGCAACAACCTGATCGGATGGATCGCCGCGCGCAGCGACGGCGCGCACTACGGCACCGCCGTGGTCTACGACTTCCCCAAGACGCGGCTTGTCGACGGGCCGCTGCAGATTGAGGCGCGCATCGACCAGAACGCGCAGCTCTCCGGCCAGTTGACGCTGTGGAACCAGCAGGGATCGCACGTTCGCCGCGGCAGCCTGCTGGTCATTCCTTCCGGGCGCGCGCTTTTGTACGCGGAGCCCATCTATCTGCAGGCGGAGCGCAGCCCGATGCCGGAGCTGCGCCTGGTGGTGCTCGCATTGCAGGACCGGCTCGCGTACGGGCCTACGTTCGAAGCGGCTTTGGCGTCGTTGTTCGGCGGAGCGGAGTCGTCTTTAAGCGCGAACGAAACACCGCGTCCCACGCCCACGGCGTCCGGTACAACGGCGCAACCGCCCGCGGACATGAATACGCTCATCGCCCAGGCGGGGAAGGCCTTTGCCGACTATCAGCGCTTGACGGCGGAGGGCAAGCTGGGCGAAGCCGGCCAGAAGCTCGATGAGCTGAAAATGATTCTGGACAAGTTGAATGCGCTGCGAACCGCACAGCCGGCGCAAAAATGAAGGGCCGCTTTTGCCGAGCGGCCCCGCGAGACGGATCGATGAAGTGAAAGGCACTCCTAGAACGGGTTCAGCTTCGAGAGTCCCTTCTTCTTCTTTTTCTTGCTGGAGGATTCGTCGTCTGTAGCCTTGGGTGCTTTCTGCTTCTTCTTGGAGCTGGCGGCTTGGACCGGCGTGGACGTGGGGCCGGTCGATTTGATGTCGTTCACCTGGAGGGGCGCCGCAGCTGCTTTTTCCACCGCTGGCAGCGCGGTATTGACCGGGCCGACGGCCTTCACCGGAGCGTTGGGATCGACCGCCGGCGCGCTCACGACGGAAACACCCACGCCCGTACCTTCACCCGGCGCTCCTCCTTGCAGCGGCGCGACCGAGGGCTGATCGCTGCGCGGCGGCTCGTTGACGCCGGTCGGCTTGGCCGCCACAAGGCCCGGGGCCGGCTTCCCGCCATTGACGGCTGCGAAGTAAATGGCCAAATTGTCTTTGTTGATATCGGGCGCAATGGTGCGCTTGGGATCGGTCAGGCTCGGGTCGCCGACATGGACCGCCTCGACGACCGTGGGCCCGTGTTTGACCATGCCCAGCATCGTGTCGGTGAAGCGGATAGGCTGGCGGCTGCGTTCTTCGGCATCGCTCTCCGCGACTGCCTCCGCGGTGGGTTCGGGGATGGGCCGGTTCATGGCGATCAGCCGATCGCGAGCGTCTTCAACGTGCGGCGCCATGGGATAGCGCGTGATGACCTTATCGTAGGCGGCGGCGGCCTTATCCAGGTAGACAGCGCGCAGCCGTTCTTTCACGGCGCCGGGCAATCCGCGCGTGATCTGCACGTTGTGTGCTTCGCCTTCATACGCGTCGCCCATGGCCAGCAGAACCTGATCGCTCTTCGAGTAAAGCGGATAGGTATCCGACACCGTCTCAAGGCGCGCGAGTGCGGCCGGGTAGTTGTCGCGGCTCTCGTAATAGAGGCCGATCTGCGTCTCGCGCTCGCCCAGCACCTCTTGCACTTCGCGCAGCTTCTGCTTGGCCTGGGGTATCAGCGTCGAATCCGGAAACTGGTTGATCATGATCCGATATTCCTGCTCGGCATGCTCGGCATTGGTGGAGTCGCGGTCCGGCTTCTCCATTTCGGAAAAGTAAATGTCCCCCACTTTCATCTGCGCCTCGGCCGCTTCGGGTGCATCGGGGAAGAAGGTGATAAAGTCCTTGTACTCGGCCTCGGCCTGGGTGAGCGCTGCCGAGCCGCCTTCCTTAAACCAGCTATCGCCCACGGCCAGCTTGGCGCGCATGCGGTACTCCGAGTCCGGATAGGTGTTCAACATGGTCTGCAGGTCCAGGCGGGCCACGTCGTAGCGGCCCTTCTTCATGGCGATCATCGCCTTGTCGTAGAGCTGCTTATCCGGCTGCTCGGATTTGACGTTGGCCAGGGGGTTAGCGCTCAGGTCGTACGGCTTCTTCTGCTTGTGCGTCTTGGTCTTCTTATGTGCAGAGATCTGTGTCGACACCTGATCCGACGCCTGTTGTGCCGACGCGCCGGCGGCCAGCATTAGCGCCGCAAGGGCGGCCGCAGCCATCTTCAAGTGAAACCGGTTCATACCACCTCTTCTGGGGCGGAAATGCACCGGGGGACAGCCACTCCGCCAAGTCGACCTACCGCTTCGATTTTACCTGCCGGGCCTAAGCGCTCGCCTGCTTTTCGGCCATTCGCGCCGCATCCAGCAGGGCCCGCGCGTCCCGCTCCGGCGCGCCGGCCCCGAAGACCGCATTGCCGGCCACCAGCAGCTCCGCACCTGCTTGGACGATTTGCGCGACGGTGTCGTGAGCCACGCCGCCGTCCACTTCGATTTTAAACTTCAGGCCCAGCTCGCGGCGCAATTCGGCCAGGCGGCGAATCTTTTTGAGCGAAAAGGGGATGAACTCCTGCCCGCCGAAGCCCGGATTCACGCTCATGATGAGCACGTGATGCACCATGGGCAGGATCTCCTGGATCAGTTCGACCCGCGTGGCCGGATTGATGACCACCGCCGGCTCCATGCCATGGCTTGCAATCAGCTCCAGGGAGCGATGCAGGTGGGTGCAGGCCTCGTAATGAACGCTCACCCAGTTGGCGCCGGCCTCGGCAAATGCCGGAATGTAGTCGTTGGCGTTTTCGATCATCAGATGGCAGTCGAGCGGCAGATCGGTGAATCTTCGCAGGCTCTTCACCACCGGAGGTCCCAGCGTAATGTTGGGTACGAAGTGCCCATCCATCACGTCGACGTGGATGGCCGCCGCGCCGCCGCGGGTCGCCGCGGCCACCTGGTCGGCCAGATGGGCGAAATCCGCCGAAAGTATCGATGGCAGCAGCTCGACCAATCTTGAGACGCCTCCCCGCCCGGCCAGTGTATCAGCCGGCAATTACTTGCATCGATCCCGCAGAGTGGCCGAAGTTGCGGGATTATGATGCACACGTACGCTCATCGCCACCCCTGAGGAGCTTCTGCATGGAATCGCGCCGTCTTTGCCCGCTGATTGTTGCGACCCTGGTTCTACTTTTGGCCGTGCCCTTCGCTCTTGCCGACGAATCCCTCTCGCTTACCGTCGATGCCACCAAGACACAGCAGAAGCTGCTGCGCGCCCATCTGACGATGCCGGTCAAACCCGGTCCTCTTACCGTCTACTACCCCAAGTGGATTCCCGGCGAACACGGGCCCGATGGGCCGATCGCCAGCCTCACCGGCCTCAAATTCGAGGCCAATGGAAAGACGATTCCGTGGAAGCGCGATCTGCTGGATGTCTTCACGTTCCATCTCGACATCCCGGACGGCGTAACCGAGCTGCACGCGAACTACGACTTCATCGAGCCGGATGGCTACTCAGCCACCGACAAGCTGATGGTGCTCGAGTGGAACGAGGTCACGCTGTATCCGGCCGGCACTCCCGCTCAGCTGCTCAGGTATTCGGCCAAACTTGTCGTGCCGGAAGGCTGGAAGATCGGCACGCCGCTGCCGGTCGAGACGCAGTCGGGAAACGAAGTGACCTTCAAGCCGATCTCGTTGGACTTGCTCGTCGATTCGCCGGTCATCGCCGGCCAGTTTTATCGGAGCATCGATCTCACCCCTGCGGGCGAGCCCATCCACCACGAGATCGACATGGTGGCCGACAGCGAGGATGCGCTGAATATGAGCGCGGCCAACCAGAAGCAGATGACCAACCTGGTCGCCGAATCGGGCAAGCTCTTCGGCGCGCGCCACTATCGCGACTATCACTTCCTGCTCACGCTGAGCGATCACGTGGCGCACTTCGGCTTAGAGCACCACGAATCGAACGACAGCCGACTGCCCGAGCGCGCGCTGCTCGAGCCCAGCTCGGGCATGGCGCTGGGCGGGTTGCTGGCGCATGAGTTCGTGCACTCGTGGAACGGCAAGTTCCGCAGGCCCGCCGATCTTGCGACCCCGTATTACGAGCAGCCGATGGAGACTGACCTGCTTTGGGGCTACGAAGGACTGACCGACTATCTTGGCCCCATGCTGGCGGCGCGAAGCGGCTTGTGGACGCCGGATCAATATCACGAGTATCTGGCCAGCATTGCGGCCGCTCTCGGTCCCGGCCGGCCCGGACGCACCTGGCGACCGCTGCTCGATACTGCCGTTGGCGAGCCCATGGGTGGACTCGGTTTTGGGTTTGCACGTGGCTGGCTCAACTGGCGCCGCGGCACCGACTACTACGATGAAGGCGACTTGTTGTGGCTCGAGGTGGCGACGATCATCCATCGTGAATCCCAGGGCGCCAAATCCATCGACGACTTCTGCCATGCGTTCCACGGCGGACCCAACAACGGTCCCGAGGTGAAGACGTATACCTTCGACGAATTGATGAGCGCGCTGAATGCTATTGTGCCGTACGACTGGGCAAGCTTCTTCCACGAAAGACTGGATTCCACTTCGGCGGAAGCGCCTGTGGGCGGAATCGAGAACGGTGGGTGGAAAGTGGTTTACAAGGACGAACCGGCCCACCTGGAAGGCCGCCGCGGAAATCCCGGCGAAGAATTCTCGATCGGCCTGCAGGTGAGCGGCGACGGGACGGTGAGCGACTCGATCGTTGGCAGCCCCGCCTTTAACGCAGGCATCTCCTCGGGAATGAAAGTCGTTGGCGTCAATGGGCGCCTTTTCAGGCCGGACTTGCTGGACGACGCGATCAAAGACGCGAAAGACAATTCCAAGCCGATCTCGCTGCTGGTCGTGGTGGACGATTACTACCGCACCTGCAACATCGACTATCATGGCGGGCCGCGTTACCCGCATCTGGAGCGCATAAGCGATCGACCCGATTACCTCGATGACCTGATCAAGCCGCGGGCATCTGCGCAATGAGAGGCCGCGGGCGACGGCGGTTGGCCGGCAGCCCGCGGCGTGAATGGCGGATCTCCCGCAGGGGCTAAAGCCCCATTTTGGAAAGAAGCCGTTTGCGGCAGGAGTCAACTCGTGCCCTGACACTTCTTGCCCCTGATCAGGCCGTTTTTCAGCGACCTGTGAAGCCGTGCTCTTTTTTAGAAGCTTCCGGCTCGAGACACGAATGCTTCACAGCGCGGCGATGCCATTGAATCCCGCGGCCTTTGGCAAGCCCGGGGCCTGCTGAAGTTCGGTGAGCGAACCGTCAGGGTTGATGGTGAAGACGCCGACCGTCCCTGTTTCGCCGTTCAGGCTGAATAGGAACTGGCCGTCTCCGCTGATGGCAATATCAAGATTCGTGCTTCCTGCCGGATTGGAGCCGACGATCGTTCCGGCAAGCGGCGAGAGTGTGCCGCCGGTTCCAATCGTGAAGCCGGCGATGCTGGAAGAGCCGGCATTCGAAGCATAGACACGCGTTCCATCTGGACTGATGGCGTTCCAGCAGTTCGCCGAGCCGTCGGTGGGCACGCTTTGGCTGATGGCTGACAGCGTCCCATCGGCGAGGACCTTGTAAGAAGAGATCGCCGAGCCATTGGCTGCGCCCGCCGGCCCGGTTTCCGAGACGAGCAGGGCGCCATCGGGCGCGAATCGCGCCGAGAACGCGCCGGCGCCCGGACTGGGGTTCACGACGATGGGTCCGAGCGTACCGTCGGCGTTGATGTTGAAGGTATCAATGTTGTTGGCGATGCGCTCGACCACCGCAAGGGCCTGGCCGTTGGGACTGATTGAAATCGACGCCCCTCCGGTTGCATTGGCGGAAAGAAACGCGGTGGAGTTCGCAATAGTCCGGAGCTCTCCGTTTCGGTCCAAGCCGAATCCGACCACGCTACCCGCTCCGCCGGAGTTCAGCACGTAGACCCTGTCCTGCCATTGTGCGATGGAAACGGGTTCGCTGCCGCCCGAGGGTTGGATGCCTGCGAATTGGAGCCCATCTCCATCAACGCGGAAGACGGTGATATCGCCGCTTCCGGCATTCGCCGCAAACAAAAGTGAGTGATCCGTGCTCAGCGTGAGCGACCCTTGCGATTCCAGCGGATCGTTGACTCCTCCGCTTCCTCTGCCTTCGGTATCGTAACGATGCCGTTCGGCGAAACTTCCGTCGTCTAGCCGTTCGAAAGCGATGACCTGGTTCCTTTCGGCATTGTTCGACATGACGAAGACGGTTTCGCCGCCACGTGCCTGGCCCGCGGCACACATCATCGGCGCAAGGGCGCCGACTACGATCATGATCTTCGACATACTGCGATGAATGGCGATCATGCACTGCTCCTTCAGGTTTGGGGATATGCGCGCGAAGAATGGCGGAACGGATGGCGGGCCCGCAACCGTCGATCCTTTCAACGCGCGCCACAGTTGGATTGGAGAAGTTAGCGAAAAGTTACAACCAGGGCGAGATCTGCGCGATCAAAAGACAATATCTGTGACGGGCAGCAGGCGGCGCGTGATCGCAAGGAATTCGGCACAGCGCCAAAGGCGAGATTCTTCGTGGCATCCTTGCGCCTCAAGCGGGGCGCAAGGATGGGCTCAAAGCGAATGCGTCCTTGTAGTCGTTCAGGCCGCGCGCTGCGCGTGCTGGTACGCCTGATGGCTGATTTCGGTGAGTTTCTTGTCGGCAGCCTTCTTCTCCTGCAGCGTCTTGTCGAGAAGCTGAACCGCCTGCGTTTTGCCCAGGCGCTCGGCGTAGGTGCGAACCGTACCATAGGCCGCCATCTCATAGTGTTCCATGCGCTGCGCCGCCGAGATCATGGCCACATCGCGGAGATCGCCTTCCTTGCTGTCGTCGAGCATGCGGGCGCCTTCGTCGAGAATGCCCTTCATGCCTTCGCAGGTCTTGGTCTTGGGGCTTATGCCCAGCATCTCGAAGATTTGTTGCAACCGCTGAACGTGCCCTTCGGTCTCCTTCAGATGGTGTTCAAACGCCGTGCGCAGCTCGTTCGACTTTGCCGACTTGGCCATTTTGGGCAGGGTCTTGGTGATCTGGGTTTCGGCAGAGTAAAGATCCTTCAGCTCTTCTTCAAACAGTTATCCGATCGTGTCGACGCTCATATCATTCCTCCACTGGGGTCTGCGATTCTCCGGATATGCCGAAGCAAGCCTATGCGTGTGCATGGCCGCTGCAGTCGACCTTGCGGCGGCGAAACACGTCGCGGCCGCGCGGTATTGCCGCGGCTGCTCCTTGACGTCTGCTTCGGATAACATCCTTCCGAAAAAACGCTCGTTTGGCTTGCTGACCCTTTTGATGCGAAGGCGATGCGCCCCGTTGCCCTTCTACGGGCCAGGGCAGTTTAGGAAATAGCGTGTCCGTTCTGAGGCTGCTCGAAGTCGCCGCTCCCTGCTGGTCGCGTGGACTCGGCGATCTTTTTCCGGCTTCATCATTTCCTAAACTGCCGTAGCGGAGCGCATCGAAAGAACGTCTTCGCGCCGCCCGATCGCCTGCGCGGCGCGAATCGTCTTTCATCCATCTAGCGGCTCGCCGCCTGCGCGGGGCCAAAATACTTCTCGACGGCGCGCAGGAACGGACTCGCGGCCTCCGGCGCCGTTACGCTGCCATGCAGAATGGAATCGAAGTGCTGCACACCGCCATAGAACGTATCGGTGTCTTCGGTATTCTGGCTGACCGAAACGCCGTTCAAATCGATTCCAGCGAAGATTCCGCGGCTCCGCGACCAGGTCAGCAACTCCGCTCTCATGCTGATGTCTGTCGACGCTTGGGCGTCGCGTCCCACCGGTCCTGCCGCCGCGGCCGCGCCGGCGCCGATCTTGAACTTGTCTTGCAGCAGATCCTGGAAGCCTTTCTGGTCGATCGCGACCAGCACCAGATCCGTTCCCTGTCCGCCGATCTGGAAGCCGAACGAACCTCCGGCCATGCGAATGAAGACCGGCGCGCTCCATCCGTTTGCGGTGCGGCAGGTTACTACGCCTTGCCCGTACTCCGCGCCGAAAACGAAAGCTCCTTTCATCATTCCGGGTACTACGCCTACGCAATAGGCTTTGCGTGCAATGCTGTCGGGCACGGCTTTGTCAGGTACCGACATGATCTGATCGATCACCGTGCGCGCCGCGTCCAGACGGGAGTCGAGCTTTTGCTGGCCGTCGGCAGCCAACGCGGGCAAAGCCAAAGCCCCGACGAAGATCAGGGCCAGTATCTTTTTCATCGTCAATCTCCTTCACGATTGGCAAGCCGGCGGATTTCTGCGGGATCGCGCCGACTGGTTCTCAGGCTTGGATGCAAGAACCGCGGTTTTTGGACACCCCGGGACCGAATTCCGCACAGAAGCGGGGGAATTTGCGGCGGCAGCCTTTATTACGCAGTGGGAGTTCCTCCGGCTCTGCCGGGGGACGCCTACTTCGGCTCAATGATGCGGAAGTTCCCGCTGCCGTGCATCAGGCTCATCAAGTACAGCATGCCGTCGTAGTAGCGCTGTTCGCCCGAGGGAACCGGTGTATTCCAGAGCGCCTCGACAAAGGCTTTCGAGATCGGACCGTCGGTTGCCGCAAGGCTGCCCACGGCAGTCGTGGCCAGCATCCCCACCGAGTGGCGATCGGAAAGCGGCTTGCCTTCCAGCGTGTAACGATCGTCGAACTTGTCGATGCCTTGGCTGTAGAGAAACTTCTGGATGCGGTCGCTCAGCGCCGTCTCGCGCCCGTCCTTGTGCCACCAGGAGGAATCCACCGACCAGTTGCTCACACTGCGCCAGGAGTCGTAGCTGAACGGAACCATGGTGCCGTTGGCGAGCTGAATCGGTGTTTCGTCGAAGTTGCATCGGTCCGGCGTCAGCCCTGTCTCCGGTCCGGTAATCTTGCTGAACAGGTCGCGGCTCACATCCGCGGCCTTCGCCCAGAATGCCCGGTCCTCCACCGGGCCCCAGCGTGCCCATAGCTCGTAGAATGCCGGCAGATGGTAGGACGGATCCGTAACCCCGCCTTCCACGTTGGGCACGAAGCGAATCATGAAATGCGGTTCCTCGACCATGGGGCCGATCGACTCCGTGCGCGGCCCGCGCGGAAAATGAAACGTCGAAGGAATGGCCCCCGATCGCTCGAGCGCGCGATTGTTGGGGCTTGGCCAGGGATGATCCGGCGGGACGAACGGCGCATCGTCGGGATGGATGCGGAAGGGGCTTGTGCCTGTCAGCACCGGATGGTGCCTCATTCCCCGCAGGATCTTGTCGGCCTGCCCCTGATAGTCATAAATGCCTTTGCCGTTGCCCCATCGGTGCGCAGCGAAGTAAAGCGACATCACGAAGTATTCTTCGCCGTCGGGCGCCGCGCCGGTCGAGCGCGGCGTGCCGTCCGTATTCATCGACCATGCAAAATAACCAACCGAAGGGTTCTTCGGGTCGGTGATCAGCATGTAGGTATTGGCCCAGTTCCACAGCGCGTCGAACTCGCGTTTCTTGTCGAGTTCGACGGCGATCATCATCCCGTAGCTCATGCCTTCGGTGCGCGCGTCGTTGTTGGCCCAGTCGGTGATGTAGGCCAGCGGCCCATTCTCGTTGGCGCCGGTTTCAAAGTAGAGCCGTTCTTCCTGTCCGTCGCCGTGGAAAAGCTGCTGAAAAGCCCTCTCGATCTTGGCGCGGCTCTCGGCCGGGGTGTGGCCCAGGTCGGCGAAGAGGTCGCGGTATCGGCGCGTTTTGTAGGCTCCGGCGCCATCTCCGGGAAAGCTGGGAATTTTGCCTAGCGGTGCATTTTCATGCGGAACAGGCGGGGAAAACCCGAACGGAACCGGCGCTGGTTTTGGTGCCGTGGCGGGAGCCTGGGCCGCAGTCATTGAGAGCAAAGGCAACGAAAGCACCGAGACCAAAAGGATGGACCGCATGCAGGCGGGCAAGAGCAATTCTCCTTCGATAGCTCGGCAAGGCAACGGTCGCCGGCGCCGAAACGCACCTATTCCACTATAAGGCGAATGCTCAACTCATGGGCAGTCGCCGCGCTATGGCAGTTTAGGAAACAATGCGGCCGAATAGAAATCGCAACGTCGACGCGACCACCGGGGCCCCCAACGACATGTCTGCGTCGTTGGGGTGGGGCCAACCGGGAGCGGCGACCTTGGGCTAGGTCCAAACGGACACACTATTTCCTAAACTGCCCTAAACAGCACGAGTTAGATAGTCGCAACCAACGATCGGAGGCAGCGGTGCCGCGGCGAAGGCACGTTGCCGCGGCGCGTTGTTGGCGCGTTTCTTGACACAGCCTCACAGCGGCCGCTAATTTCCATAGGTACCTTGTCGCCCATCGGACAATCCGGCAGCCAGAATCGCCGGCCACTCCGCGCAGGGCACGTCTCAGCCGCGTTGTGTGACGGAGAGCCCGATGCAACGACGTGAGATTCTGCGATTCGCCGCATTCGGAGCCGGCGCGCTCGCCATGCGCAGCGGCGCTGCTGCCTCGGCGCCGATTCCGATCGTCGATGCGCATATCCATCTCTTCGACACGACGCGTCCCGGCGGCGTTCCCTGGCCTGAAAAGAGCGACACCGCGCTCTTTAGGCCCGCGACACCGGAGCGGTACATGGCGCTGGCCGCGCCATTTGGGGTAGTCGGCGCGATTGCGATAGAGGCTAGCCCGCTGCTCGCTGACAACGATTGGCTCCTTAAGGTTGTGTCCCGCCACTCGGTGATGGTGGGAATGATCGGCGATCTTGTACCCGGAACCGGCGATTTCATGCGCGAATTGGAGCGGTTGCATCACGATCCGCTGTTTCTTGGGATTCGCTATGGCAATTTATGGGGCCGCGACCTTTCTGTAGATCTCGCCGAGCCGGGTTTTGTCGACGGACTAAAAGCTCTCGCGCAGGCGGGGCTCGTCCTCGATAGCGCCAACCCCGATCCCAAACTGATTCGCGCGATCCTCGAGGTGTCGGAAAAGGTTTCCGGCCTGAGAATCGTTATCGATCATTTGCCCCACGCGCCCGTTCCCACCGACCCGGCCGCGCGGCGCGACTATGATTCGGATTTGAGGAGGTTAGCGGATAACCGGGATGTCTTTGTGAAGTTATCGGAGATTCCAGCCATTGTGAACGGCAAGTTAGTTCGAGATCCGGAATATTACAAGGCGCCCCTCGACGCCATCTGGGATAACTTCGGCGAAGATCGCATCCTCTTTGGCAGCGACTGGCCGAACAGCGATCATGTCGCGCCTCTTGCGCAGACCATGGCGATCGTCCGCGGTTACATTTCGACGAAGAGCACGGCAGCCCAGGAAAAGTACTATTGGAAGAATTCGATCGCTGCCTACCGGTGGCGCCGCAGAAAGCCGGATCAGCCGCAGCTTTGACACACGGCGATTCGGATGCCGCCACGCTAGCGTGCTAGGAGTAGCATTTTTTCTATCAGGACACTGCCGGATGCGGAAAAGTCTTCCAACCCGAACTGACTCCGGATCCGTTGCACACCGCGGCCAAACCGGGACCCTTCTTGCGGGAGAATTCAGGGTGCGCGCCGTGAACCGGGATCTCGAACGGGCGATCGCGCGAGTTCGCCGGCGGCTGGTGAGCGTTCTTCTCTTGCTGTATATTATCTCGTTCCTCGATCGCGCCAACATCGGTTTTGCCAAACAGGCTTTGCAGACTTACGTCGGCATCTCGCCTGAGGCTTACGCCCTGGCCGCCGGGCTCTTCTTTGTCAGTTATTCCTTCTCCGGATTCCCCAGTAACCTGATCCTGCACCGCATTGGTGCCAAGATCTGGATGTCGATCATCATGGTGGCCTGGGGCGCGGTGTCGATGTCCACGATGTTCGTCAAAGGCAGCGCATCGCTTTATACGCTGCGGTTGCTGCTCGGGGTGGCCGAGGCCGGATTCTTTCCCGGCGTGATTCTTTACTTGACCTATTGGTTTCCGGACCGTGTTCGCGGACAAATGATGGGCCTCTTCTATCTCGGCGTTCCCTTTTCGCTCGTGCTCGGTAGTCCGCTCTCCGGGTTTCTTCTGGGAATGCATCCTCTGCCACCATTCGAGAACTGGCAATGGATGTTTCTCATCGAAGGATTCCTGGCAGTTGTTGCCGGGTTCGCGTCCTACTGGTATCTCGATAACAAGCCGGGGAACGCAGCCTGGCTGCCGGCAGCCGAAAAGCAGGCGCTGGTTGCTAGGCTCGCCCGCGAGGAGAATGAGCGCCGCGCATTGGGTCCCAGTGGCATTTTGCCCATGCTACGCAACCCTCGCGTGCTGCAGTTTCTGCTGATTTACACGCTGATTCAGATTAGCGTATACGGCGCGGTGTTCTATCTCCCCACGGAAGTATCGGAGCTTTTGCACAAGCCCGCGGGCCTCGAAGTCGGCGTTGTTTCGGCCATTCCGTGGGTCTGCGCTTCGTTGGCCGTCTGGTGGTTGCCACGAATCGCTGACAGCCGCAACCTGCACCGTACGCTTGCATCCGCGGGGATGCTGATATCGGGAGTCGCGAGCTTTGTTTTTCCCGCATCCGGCCCCGCCGTCGGACTCATTGCGCTCTCCATCGTGGTCTCCGGTATCATCGCCGTGCAGCCCATCTTCTGGACGTTCCCCACGGGCTATCTGGCCGATCGCGCTGCCGCCGGCGGAATCGCCGTGGTCACGCTGGGCAATCTCGGCGGTTTCTTCGGTCCTTACATGAAGGTCTGGGCCGACGACGCCTTCCATTCGCCGAACGCCGGTCTCTATCTTCTTGCTGCGCTCACCGTGCTGAACGCCGGAATGATCGCGTTGGTGAGGACGCGCAGGCATTCCGAGCCATCTTGAGAATACGATTCATCCGCAGAAAGGCATTGCATCGATGTTCGGAGCGAAGATTCGCGATGTGCGCGCCTACTATCTCCGCGGCGGCGGCGCGGATTATCACGACCAGGCACGAGACCACTGGATCGACGATCACATTGCTACTCCGATGGCGAAATACCCTGAGTATCGCGCCAGCCGGCAGTCTTTCGGATTGAATGTGCTGGGCACTCTCGTGGTCGAGCTGGAGGCCGACAACGGAGTCATGGGTTTTGCGGTGAGCACCGGCGGCGAGCCGGCCGCGTGGATCGTAGAACGTCATCTTTCCCGCTTTCTTATGGGCGCGGATCCGGCCCACATTGAAGAAATCTGGGATCGGATGTATCTGTCGACCTTGTTCTACGGCCGCAAGGGCCTGGTGCTCAATGCCATCAGTTGCGTCGACCTCGCATTGTGGGACCTCCTGGGTAAGTTGCGCCAGGAGCCTGTTTATCATCTGCTCGGCGGACCGGTTCGCGAAGAGTTAGTCTTCTATGCTACCGGCGCCCGTCCCGACTTGGCGAAAGAGATGGGGTTTATCGGCGGCAAGTTACCGCTTCACCATGGTCCGGCCGAAGGAGGAGACGGCTTCAGGCAGAACTTGGCGCTTCTGGCTCAGATGCGGGAACGCGCCGGCGACGACTTCTGGCTGATGTACGACTGCTGGATGAGCCTGGATCTGAATTATGCTCTTCGCCTCGCGCACGCCGCCTCGCAGTTCAATCTGAAATGGATTGAGGAAGCGCTGCTACCCGACGACTACTGGGGTTATGCCGAGCTGCGCAGGAAGGCGCCGGCGGGGATGATGGTGACAACCGGCGAGCACGAGGCCACGCGTTGGGGATTTCGCTTATTGCTCGAAATGGAGTGCGCCGATATCCTCCAGCCCGATGTGGGTTGGTGCGGAGGAATCACGGAGTTACTCAAGATATCGGCTCTTGCCGACGCGCACGGTGTTTTGGTTGTACCGCACGGATCGAGCGTGTATAGTTATCATTTCACGATAACTCGTCATAACAGCCCGTTTGCCGAGTTTCTGATGATGGCGCCGAAAGCGGACAAGGTCATTCCGATGTTCACCCCGCTTCTGCTCGACGAGCCGGTGCCGCAAAGCGGCCGCTTGAAACTCGGCGACGCGCCGGGATTCGGGGTGCGGCTCAATCCGGAATGTAAGCTTCATCGCCCGGCCGGAAGGGAAGACGAAGTTCGAAGTTAAACCCGCGGCACAGCAGCTCATGCCGCATGCCCAACGAGCGTGCCTTTTATCTTGCCCGCTTTCCCCATCCCCCGCCGCCGGGCGTCTCAATGCGCAGCCGATCTCCCTTGGCAAGGCGCAAGCTCGTTTTACCAGGTAGCTTCTTTTCGCTTCCGGTTTCTCCCTGAGTTACCACCGCCTGGCCAGGCGCGCCATCTTCTCCACCCTCCAACCCATAGGGCCGGAATCTTCTTCGATCGGCGAGCAGCGTCACTTGTGCATCGGCGAGCAGTTCCAGTTCACGGATCAGTCCGTCGCCTCCGCGAAATTTTCCCGCGCCTCCCGATCCATCGCGATAGGCGTAGCGGATCATGCGGAACGGGTAGGCGTATTCGAGCGCTTCAATGGGCGTATTGAGCGAGTTCGTCATGTGCGTGTGAACGCCGGAGATTCCGTCGAGTCCGGGACGCGCGCCCATGCCTCCGGCGGTGGTTTCGTAGTAGGTAAACGCTTCGCCTGTGCGCGGATCGGTGCCGCCGATGGTGAGATTGCTCATCGTTCCCGCGCTGGCCGCAGGAACCCGCTCCGGCACGGCCTGAGCGAGCGCGCGCAGCAACACGTCGACGATGCGCTGCGAAGTTTCGACATTGCCGCCGGCCACAGGAGCCGGAGGGCGTGCGTCGACGATGCTTCCCGGCACAGTGGTCAGCGTGAACGGCCGCAGGATTCCCGCGGTCGCCGGCGCATCGCGCGGGAGCAGGCAGCGCAGCACATAGAAGCACGCCGAAAGCGTGATGGCGCGAACCGCGTTTACGCTGCCCTCGACCTGTGCGGACGATCCGGCAAAGTCGGCGTGCAATTCGCCCGCGCCCGGGTCGAATCGCAGTCGCACGGCAATCCTGCGCGGCTCGTCGCTGACGCCATCGTCGTCGAGCCAGTCTTCGGCGACGAATTCGCCTTCAGGCATTTCGCGCAGCTGCGCGCGCACCAGGCGCTGGGAGTAATCGAGCAGCTCCTCGATCAACGCCTCGGCTCTCATGAATCCGTACTTCTCAACCAGTTCGTGTACGCGCTGCTCGCCTACTCGGCAGGCCCCGATCTGGGAGTCGATATCGCCTTCGCGCTCGCGTGGCGTGCGCACATTCAAAAGAATCAAGGACAATACATCGCGATCGATCTCACCCGCACGCACAATGCGCACCGGCGGAATGCGGATGCCTTCCTGAAAGATCTCGCGCGCCGGGCCCATTGACCCGGCATGCGCGCCACCCACGTCGGCGTGGTGCGCACGGTTGCAAACATAGAATGCAGCCCGGTCGCGTTTCACCTGATAGACGGGAAGCACCATGGTGATGTCGGGCAGATGCGTTCCGCCTGCATAGGGATCGTTAAGGACGGCAATGTCGCCGGGCGCGAACTCGATGGCTTCGATCGCGGCCAGCACCGACATGGGCATGGAGCCCAGGTGCACCGGCATGTGGTCGCCCATGGCGATCACGCGACCGCGGCTATCGAAGACGGCGCAGGAGTAGTCGCGCCGCTCCTTGATGTTGGGCGAAAGCGCCGTGCGCCGCAGCGCCGCGCCCATCTCTTCGGCGATGGAATGCACCGCGCTCTGAAAAACGGCAAGTTCGACCGGGTCGACATCCGCGCGCGTCATTCTTTCACCTCGCCGCCGACGGCAATGACCAGGTTGTCGAACCCATCCACCCGCGCGCGGCAGCCAGGCGGCAGCAGGGTGGCCGAAGTGTATTCGGTAATCAAGGCTGGGCCTTCGATCGCGTCACCGGGAACGAGCGCTTCTCGGCGATAGATGCGCGACTCTTGGAATTTGCCGTGAAAGTAGATCTTTCGCGTCGTCACCAATGCGGTGCGGCCGTTTCCAGGGACAAGCGTTCGCTTTTCCGCCGCGTAGCTTTCGCCTGCGGCAATCATGCGCAGTCTTAAGTTGACGATCTCCACCGGCCGGCTCTCCTGCGCGAACCCGTACCGCCGCCGGTGCAGGGCGTGGAATGCTTCAAGAGACCGATGCGGAGATTGCGCATCGTACTCCACGTTCAGTTCATACCCCTGCCGGCGGTAGCGAAGATCGAGCGAGCGGTGGGCCGTGCCGTCGAGGCCTTCGGCAGCGAACTCTTCACCGGCGCTCTGTTCAAGCTCGGCAAAGATCGCTTGCAGGTTTTCGATTGCGTCGCCCGGCAGCATCACGGTGCGCGAGTAATCTCGCACCGTGTCGGCCAGCAGAATCCCCACCGCTGAAAGCGCTCCGGGCAGCGCGGGTATCAGCACTGTTGGAATGCGCAGCGAACGCGCCAGCGAGCAGGCGTGCAGTGGGCCGCAGCCGCCAAAGGCGACGAGGGTGAAAGCTCTCGGATCGTGGCCGCGCTCGACGGAGATCACGCGAATGGCTTTCTCCATCTGCGTTTCCACCACGCGCACAATGCCGGCGGCGAACTCCTCAGCCGTCGCGAGCGGGCCTTTGCACTCGCACATCAACTGCTCCGTGCGCTCGGGGTGCAATTGCACGCCGCCGCCGAGAAAGCTTTCGGCGTCGAGGCGTCCCAGCAGAAAGTCGGCATCGGTGACAGTCGCCCGCGCTCCGCTTCCGAAGCAGATCGGCCCCGGCTCCGCGCCCGCCGACTCCGGGCCTACGCGCAGCATGCCGCCGGCATCGAAACAAGCAATCGAGCCGCCTCCGGCTCCCGCAGTGTGAATGTCGAGCATGGATAAGCCGATCGGCACGCCGCCGACCACGGATTCGCGCGTGAGCTGCGCGCCGCCTGCCGCGATATCGGCGAGAAACACGTCGGTCGAGGTGCCGCCCATGTCGAAGCCGATGATCCGTTCGAATCCCGCCCAGCGCGCCACGCGGCACGCGCCAATGACCCCGCCCGCAGGCCCTGAGAGAACCGTCCGCACCGGTTCCTGCGCGCCGAGCCGGGCCGCAATAATGCCGCCCGACGATTGCATCACATCCACGCGAGCCCGGCTCTGCTGCTCCTTCGCCCGCTTTTCAAGTTGGAGAAGATAGCTTTCCATGCGCGGCGCGAGATAGGCATTCACCACGGTCGTCGACGCGCGCTCGAATTCGCGGAACTCCGGCAGAATACGGTCTGAAACGGAGACCGGAATACCGAGACTGCCCAGGGCTGCTTCCACTCGGCACTCGGTCTCGGGATTCGTGAAGGAGAAGAGCAGAGAAATGGCTACCGACTCTGCTCCGCTGGCGCGAACTTGCTCGACCAGCGCGGTCAGCTCCTCCCCAGTCGGTGAGCGCAGGATCTCGCCTTCGGCGCTCACGCGTTCCGGCACGCCAAAGCGTAGCTCACGCGGCACAAGGCACACCGGAGCGGGCGCGAACCAGTCATACAGGCTCGCGCGCGCCTGACGGCCGATGGCGATGGTGTCCTCGAATCCCGCGGTGGTCACAAAGGCGACACGCGCTCCCGTGCGTTCGAGCATAGTGTTGGTGCCCACCGTAGTGCCGTGGCGCAATTCCAGTGACACATCGACGCCGATCCGCGCCAGCCCGTTCATGACTGCCCGCGATGGATCGGAGGGGGTCGAGAATACCTTCACTGCCTGCAGCCGTCCATCGGCGAGGTAGACGCAGTCGGTGAATGTGCCGCCGGTGTCGATGGCTACGCGCAAGCCGCAATCTCCGTTGCTTGCAATGTGCCGGCGTCATCTCGCCGGAGTTGAGACAGTTTGGAGGGTACGGGCCTTAGCCCCTGACGGAAGCTTATCCACGGTCCCAGCCGGCCGCCGTATGCTTGAACTCTACGATATAGGAGCGCGCTTGAAGGCGGTCTACGATTGGCTGGCCGAAGCCTCGGCAGAACAGAAACGCACGCTGGTCGCCGCGTCGCTAGGCTGGATGCTCGACAGCATGGATGTGATGCTCTACGCGTTCGTGCTGGGCGAGGTGCAGCGTGAGATGCACCTCTCCGCGGCGGCGAGCGGCGCCATGATGTCGGCGACGCTGATCGCGGCAGCCGTCGGCGGCATCGGCTTCGGCTGGTTCGCCGACCGGTTCGGCCGCGTGCGCGCGCTCACCTTCAGCATGCTCATATACTCGCTGGCCACGGCGCTCTGCGGGCTCACGCAAACTGCCGCGCAGCTCATGATTTGCCGCGTCGTGCTTGGCCTCGGCATGGGCGGCGAGTGGGCTTCAGGGGCCGCCCTCGTGGCCGAAACCTGGCCCGCCCAACATCGTGGCAAGGCTCTTGCCGTGGTGCAAAGCTCGTGGGCCATCGGCTATGCGCTGGGCGCGGCGGTGGCGGCATTGGTCATGCCGCACTTTGGCTGGCGGGCGGTCTTCTTTGCGGGCATCGCGCCGGCGTTGGTTGCCTTCTGGGTGCGGCGCGGCATGCGCGAGCCGGCGGAATGGCAGCGGCAACGCGCTCCGCGCCCGCCCGTCGTGTTGTTGTTTCGCGGTCGACTCGGGCGCAACATGGCCATTTGCGCCACCATGAACGCGGCAACGCTCTTTGCCTGGTGGGGCCTGTTCACCTGGGTGCCCCATTTCTTGTCGCTGTCCAGTTCAGAAGGCGGCCGCGGCTTGTCGATCGTCGATACTTCCTTGTGGACGATCGTCATGCAGGCCGGCACGTTTCTCGGCTATGTGATCTTCGGCTACATTGCCGACCAATTCAGCCGCAAATTCACCTACATCGGATACCTTGTTGCCGCGGCCATCATGGCGCCGCTCTTTGCTTTCGTGCGCAACGCCGATGCGCTTCTGATTCTCGGCCCGCTCGTCGGCTTTTTCGGCACCGGCTACTTCAGTGGTTTCAGCGTAATTGCCAGCGAGTTGTTTCCCACCCATCTGCGTGGCTCGGCCATGGGATTTGCCTACAACATTGGCCGGGTGGCGAGCGCCGCCGCGCCCTACGTGGTCGGAAGGGTGTCGGAGACTGCGGGAATCAGCTTTGCGCTCTCCATTACGTCCGCCGCATTCTTGCTGGCTGCTCTCATCGCCATGGGATTGCCGGCCTCGGCGTTGCAGACGGCGGATGCATGCGGCGCGGCCTGATGCCCAATTACCCCTAACGAATGCCGGTGCGAAGGGACGCGCAAGAGATGGCCCTATCGATTCGCAAGATGCTGGCCAGCGGCGATCGTAGTTCGATCGGCAAAGCCGATCAGGTCGCCGAGCTCGTGCGACGCCATCCGAAAAAGGCTTCGGCTCTTGTCGCGTGCCTCTGGGACTCCGACGGAACCGTGGTTGCGCGCGCAGCCAATGCCCTCGAGAAGGCCTCGCGCGATTTACCCGCAATGCTCGCTTCCTACAAGCAACCTCTGCTTGGTTTGATGATCGAAGCCGAGCGAAAGGAGCTGCGCTGGCAACTCGCCTTGATGGTTCCGCGCCTGCAGCTCACGGCTGCCGAATGTGCGCAAGCCGCCGGCGTTCTTCAGGGCTGGCTAGAAGACACAAGCTCGATCGTGAAGACCTTCGCCATGCAAGGACTTGCCGATCTGGCGCGCCAGGACGCCTCGTTGCAGCCAATGGTTCTGGATACGCTGCGCACCCTGAGCCGCAGCGGCACGCCGGCGATGCGCGCCCGCGGCCGCATTTTGCTCAAGCGGCTCGAACGCGACCGGGCAGGTTTAAGATGACGAGTGCGTTCGCACTGCGCTCCAGGAGTCGCTCGAAATGAAATCTCACACCCTTTCCGGTTCGATGGCTCTCTATTGCAGCCTTGGTATGCTCGTTTCTCTGTCGGCTCCGTTTGCCGTCGGCGCGCAGAACTCCAGCCCGGGCCAGGCAGACGCGGCGATGCCGGACCTGCACTGGCGCCTCGTCGGCCCGTTTCGCGGAGGTCGAACGCGCGCCGCGACCGGCGTGCCCGGCGAGCCGAACGTGTTTTACGTGGGTCAGGTCGATGGCGGCGTCTGGAAGTCGACCGACTACGGTCGCACGTGGAATCCGATCTTCGACGCGGAGCCCACGCAATCCATCGGCGCCATCGCCGTAGCCCCATCCGACAGCAAAATCCTCTACGTGGCCAGCGGTGAAGGATTGCATCGCCCCGATCTATCCGTCGGTGATGGGATTTACAAATCGACGGATGCCGGAAGAACTTGGACGCATCTCGGCCTGCGCGACAGCGAGCAGATTCCGTCGATCGTCGTCGATCCGCGTGACCCGAACCGTGTCTTCGCCGCGGTGCTCGGCCATCCCTACGGGCCGAACGAAGAGCGCGGCGTCTATCGCACTACCGACGGCGGGCAGACTTGGAAGAAGGTGCTCTACAAGGACGCGAATACAGGGGCCAGCGATGTCGAGATCGATCCTGCGCACCCCGATACGATCTACGCCGCGTTGTGGGAGTCGCGCTTGGGGCCGTGGGAGGATGGCAACCAGTACGACGGCACGCATGGCGGCCTCTTCAAGTCCGCCGACGGCGGCGACACCTGGAAGCAACTCACCAAAGGGCTTCCCGATGACCTGGTGCAGATTCAGGTTGCCGTCGCGCGCAGCGATCCCAATCGCCTCTACGCCACCGCCTCCACCACCCACGAAGGCGCCTACGCCTCAGGCGCGGGCCTCGGCGTGTATCGTTCCGACGATGCAGGCGAAAGCTGGACCAAGATCACGGACGATCCGCGACCCGCGATGAAGATCGGCGGCGGCGATCTGCCCATTCCGGCGGTCGATCCAAAAAATCCCGACGTGGTGTACAGCGCGAGCATCGTGACCATGCGCTCGACCGACGGCGGCCACACCTGGAGCGGCCTGCGCGGTGCGCCCGGGGGCGACGATTACCAGAACCTCTGGATCAATCCCGAGAACCCCAACATCATTCTTCTTGTCAGCGACCAAGGTGCGCTGGTGAGCGTGAATCGCGGCGAGAGCTGGAGCTCGTGGTACAACCAGCCGACCGCGCAGCTCTATCACGTCGCCGTCGCCAACACCTTCCCCTATAAGCTCTGCGCCGGCCAGCAGGAGAGCGGATCCGTCTGCATCTCCAGCCGCGGCAACGACGGCGAGATCACCGATCGCGAATGGCATCCCGTCGGCATCATCGAGTATGGTTACGCCGCGCCCGATCCGCTGCACCCCGATATCGTCTTCGGCGCAGGACGCACCGAGGTCTCCAAGTGGGATAGCGCGACTGGCCAGGTGCAGAACATCACTCCCGTGCCGGTACGCGATCGCGACTATCGCGCCGACCGCACGGAGCCGATCCTGTTTTCTCCTCTCGACCCGCACATGATGTTTTACGCGACCAATGTGCTTTGGAAGACCTTGGATCACGGCAAAACCTGGGAAAAGATCAGCCCCGATCTTTCGCGCGAGCAGAGCGGCCAGCCCGCGTCGCTCGCGCCGCTGCCGGAGAAAGACCGGCAGCGACGGCGGGGGACAATTTACTCGGTTGCCGCTTCGTTCAAGAGCGTGAATACGATCTGGGCGGGCACCGACGACGGTCTGGTCTGGATCACTCGCGACGGCGGCAAGAACTGGAAAAACATCACGCCGCCCAGTGTGATTCCCTGGAGCAAGGTCACGCAAATCGACGCGTCGCGCTTCGACGACGACACGGCTTACGTTTCGATGAGCCGCTTTCGCATCGACGATCTGCACCCGTTCCTATACCGCACTCATGACGGAGGCGCAACCTGGCAACCGATCGTCAACGGACTGCCCGACTCGCCGGCGAACGTGGTGCGCGAAGACCCGGTGCGCAAAGGCTTGCTCTTTGCCGGAACCGAAACATCGGTCTGGTTCTCACTCGACGACGGAGACCATTGGGAGCCGCTCCAATACAACCTGCCGCACACCTCGATGCGCGATCTGATGGTCCACGGCAACGACCTCATCGTGGCCACGCATGGCCGCTCCTTTTGGATTCTCGATGACATCGCGCCGCTTCGCCAGATTGCCGGTCTGACGCCTCCGAACGATGCTCTCCTCTTTAATCCCGGCAACGCTTATCGCGTCCGGCGCGACACCTACACCGATACGCCGCTTCCTCCCGACGAACCGGCCGGAGAGAATCCTCCGGACGGCGCAGTGATCGACTATTCGCTGCCTTCGTCCGTCAGCGGGCCCGTCACGCTGGAGATTCTCGACTCCACCGGCAAGCTGGTGCGCCGCTATTCCAGTGCCGACCAGCCCGAGCCCACGGGCGAGGAAATGGCCAGCCAACTCATTCCGCTCTACTGGCTGCGCATGCCGCAAACCCTGCCTGCAAGTACGGGAATGCATCGCTGGGTTTGGGACTTGCGTTACGCGCCGCCCACCGCGAGCAATTACGAATACCCGATCTCGGCGGTGCCGCACGATACGCCGCGCACGCCCCAGGGTCCGCTGGTCTTGCCCGGCGCCTATACCGTCCGGCTTTCGGTAGGGGGCAAGCAACTGGCCGCTCCCTTGACGATCAAGATGGATCCGCGCGTCACCGCATCGGGCGCCGATCTTGAGAACCTTTTCAAGGTGGAGTATGAGCTCTATGGAATGGTCTCGAGCAGCGCGAAGGCCGCGCTGGAAGCGCACTCCGCGCGCGAGCAGATCGAGAAGGACTCGCAGAATGCCGCGGCCGGCTTGAAAGCGACGCTGGAAAAGCAGGATCAACAGATCGGCGAGCTTCTCCGCGGTAATGAAAGGCCCGGAGAAAGCGAAGGCGAGCCGGGTCTTGACGGCGTAGCTGGAGAGGTCTCGGCGCTTTACATGGAGGTCGGCCAAGCCGATGCGGCCCCGACCGCCGCGCAGCAAAGCGCAGCCGCTCATCTTGGCGAGGAGTCGCGCGAAGTTGTGCGCAAATGGGAATCGCTCAAGTCAACGATCCCCGACTTGAATCGCAAGCTGAGCGCCGCGCATCTGCCCGCGATCGATCTCATGCAGGCGCCGGCATCCATGCCCGCGAGCGGCGACGAGGATTGAGCGTGAGCCTTGAAAGGGCACGGCTTGAGCCGTGCCGAACGAGCTGTTTCTGTGATTCCTCTCGCGGGCTTCAGCCCGCGAATCTTGGCGAAAACGCCACCGCCGGAAAGCCCCACTGGAGTCTGCGCCGAGCTATGTACGATGTCGCCTCGATCGAAGCCGCCCTCTCTGACACCGTCTTTGCATGGAATCTCCATTATGCCGAGTCCACCGGTTCAACCAATGACGACGCGCTCCAGGCCGCCCGCGCCGGCGCGCCCGATGGCTCCGTCTACCTCGCCAATGAGCAAACCGCGGGCCGCGGGCGTGGCAACAACGAATGGCATTCGGCAGCAGGCGACGGCCTCTACGTGAGCGTGCTGCTGCGGCCAACAATCCCGGCGTCCCGATTGCCTCTGTTGCCGTTGGTCGCTGGACTGGCAGCGGCTGCTGCCATCCACGAAGTCACCGGACTCACCGTCGACTTGCGTTGGCCCAACGATTTGCTGGTCGGACGGCGCAAAACCGGCGGCATTCTGGTCGAGTCGCACATGGAAGCGAGTTCCGTCGCCTTTGCCGTGGTCGGCATCGGCATGAACGTGCATCAGCGCGCCTTCGCCGCGGATCTGGCGACACCGGCAACCTCGCTCGATCTTGAAACCGGCGCCACCATAAGCCGCCAAGACCTTTTCATCGCCCTGCTAAAATCGCTGGAGCGTGAAGTGCAAGGCCTGTACGATCGCGACGCGGGTCGCGCCATTCCGCGCCGTGTCGAATCGAACTCGACGTGGGTGCGCGGCCGTCGCGTCGAGGTGCATGGTCCGCAGGCATGTATCGGCGTTACTGACGGGCTGGATGAATATGGATTCCTGCGGGTCGGTACGGCCGGCGGCGTGGTGACGGTGCAAACCGGCGGCCTTCGCGCCACCGCGGATTGAGAGAAGGATGCTGCTCGCACTCGATGTCGGCAACACCAATATGAAGCTGGGCCTCTACCGGCTCGATGGGGCGGGCGCGGGCCGGGATGGCGCGCATCCGCCGGTTGAAAAAACCGGGGGCTCCGACGCGTCGCACACCGCGTTGGCCGCGCACTGGCGGCTGACCACGCATCGCGCGCAAACGGTCGACGAGTATGGCGCGCTGTTCATCAATCTCTTCCAGATGAGCGGCTTCTCCGCCGCCGACGTCACGCACATCATCATCTCTTCCGTAGTGCCTCCCATCGACTCCACTCTGCGCCAGGTTTGCGAAATCTACTTCCATGTCGATCCGCTCTTCGTCGAGCCGGGCATCAAGACGGGTATGGCAGTCCTGGTCGACAATCCTACCGAGCTGGGCGCCGACCGGCTCGCCGACGCCATTGCCGCCTTTGAGCGCTACGGCGGGCCGTGCGTCGTGGTGAACTTTGGCACGGCAACCAAGTTCGAAGTGGTTTCTGCGCACGGTGAATACCTCGGCGGAGCCATCGCACCGGGGCTCGGCGTCAGCGCCGACGCGCTTTTCGCGCGCGCCGCCAAGCTGGGCCGCATCGATATCAAGCGCCCGGCGAAAGTCATCGGCACCAACACCGTCGCGCATCTGCAGACCGGCCTCTACTATGGCTACATCGGCCTGGTCGATGGCATTCTGGAACGTATCTTTGCCGAGCTGGGTGTGCGCCCGCGCGTCATCGCCACCGGCGTGCAGGCGCAATTGGTCGCGGCCGATTCGCACTGCATCGACCAGATCGACGACATGCTCACGCTTGACGGGCTGCGCATTCTCTTCGAGCGCAACCGCGTGCCGCGGGCGCGGGTTCGCGCGCACTAACATAGGGATCAGGGAACAGAGGACTGAGAACTGAGACCCGTGAGCTGCGAACTGACCAACGATCACTGATCCCTGAACCCTGATCCCTGACCCCTGCTTTCTTCCGTGCGCAACTACTTCAACTACTTCACCGAGATCGAAGAGCGCTTTCAGAAGCGGCGTGGATCGATCCTGCTGCTTTCGACGCTCGACTGGGCGTTGATCGAAACCTGGCGCGAAGCCGGTGTTCCGCTCGACGCGGTGCTGCGCGGCATCGACTCGGCGTTCGACAAATATGAGCAGCGGCAAAAAAAAGGCCGCATGCGACGCATCAACGGATTGGCGTGGTGCACACAGGCGGTGATGGAAGCCGCCGAAGAGCTGCGCGAGGCTTCGATCGGCACGGCTTCCTCAACGGCTGCGGCCAGCAGCTCCGGCTTTGAAGCGGGGCGCGTCGCCATGCATCTTGAAGCTGCGGCAAGCGCACTGGATAAGTCCTCCATTGCTGCTGAAGCCTGCCGCGCAACCGGATCGCGCCTGCGCGAACTGGCTGCCGAAGCGCGCCATGAGCCGGCAAATAGCGGCGGAGCTGAAGAAGGCGCATCGGTTTCGAAACCGGCTGCCGATCTCGAATCGCTGGAGCGCGTGCTCACCGTCCTTGAAGAAAAGCTATTCGCGGCGCTCACTGCCGCCGCGCCGGAAGAGCTACTGTTTGCGCTCAAGGAGCACGCGGCGCGCGAGCTCGCTCCCTACCGCAGCCGCATGGGCGCGGTGCAACTGCGCCAAGTCGAGCGTCAATTTGTACAGAAACAACTGCTCGCGCATTACAATCTGCCGCGCCTCAGCCTCTTCTATATGAGCCAGCAATGAAACGATCGGCCCAGCAAGCCGGCAGGCCGCCGGCGACTCGCGGCGCGGCCAAAGCTTCGCCGCCGCTTCTCGTCGCCATCGAAAAACCCGTCTACGGCGGAGCGTTTCTCGCGCGCGATGGAGGCAAGGCAATCTTCACTCCGCTCGCGCTGCCGGGCGAGCAGGCGCGCGTGCGCATCGTCGACGATCGCCGCGGCTATGCATTTGCTGAAGCAGAAGGAATCGTTTCGGCCGCGCCGGAGCGCGTGACTCCGCCATGCGCTTACTTCGGTGCCTGCGGCGGATGCCACTACCAGCACGCCAGCTATGAGGCGCAACTTGCCTTCAAGCGGGCCATCCTGCGCGAAACGCTCGAGCGCGCGGGCGTTTCGCCTCCTGAAGAAACCGCCGTGCTGTCCGGCGAGCCGTGGAAATATCGCAACCGCATTCGGCTGGCCTTCGACGCGGCGGGAAATCCCGGCTACCGAGGTCGCCGTTCTCATGATGTCGTTCCCGTTCGCGAGTGCCCCATTGCGGCGCCGCTGCTGGTCGAGGCCGCACTTGCCGCTGCCGAGCTCTTTCGAAACGTTTCGCCCAAGCAGCGCCCGGCCGAAATGTCGCTTTTCTGCGATGCCCGGGAATTCGCTCTGCTGATCCACGCGACCGTCGCCAATCCAGCCAGGTCCCTCGTTGAAGATTTCGCCGGCAAGCTTGTCAAAGAGGTCCCCGCACTCCGGGGAGTCGATTTCTCGACCGAAGGCCTGCCGGGCCGGCAGCCGCACACGTCGGCCAAATGGGGAGCATCTTCGCTCACTTATCGCGCGGCGGGCTTCGATTATCGCGTGGATCTCGGCGCCTTCTTCCAGGTCAATCGCTGGCTCCTCGACGGGTTCGTCGACCGCGTCACGGCTGGCTGGCGCGGCGAAGTGGCGTGGGACCTCTTCGCAGGCGTGGGCCTCTTCGCGCGAAGGCTCACCACGAGCTTCGATCGCGTGGTTGCCGTCGAATCCGCGTCGCCTGCGTTTCCGGCGCTCGAGGCCAATTTGGCCGGAACGCCGGCGACCGCCGTGCGGGACATGACGCTCGAGTTTCTTCGCCGCAGCCGCACTGCCGCGCGGCCCGACCTGATCGTCGTCGATCCGCCGCGCGCCGGACTTGGCGCGGAGATCGTAACACTTCTGGCAGAGATCGCCTCGCCCGTCCTGGTTTACGTCTCTTGCGATCCGGCGACCTTGGCGCGCGACCTGCGCGCGCTGCTCTCGCACGGGTATGCCATCGAGGACCTCACGTTGGCCGACCTTTTCCCGCAAACTTTTCATATCGAATCGGTGGTCGAACTGCGCCGCGCCTGATAGGCTTGACTGCCATAGACCACTTCATGGCTTCGCATCGCGTTCGAGGGTAACTCGACGCAAGCGCAATGTACGACTGCAAGGCACGGATCCGATCGGGGCAGGCAAAAGCTGAAGAAGATCGGATCCGGCATTCTTATCCCTGGCTCTGCGGCGAACGAGTCTTGATTCGCGAGCCGAAATGCGCGCCCAAGAAAAACAGGCACCCCACAATAACCAGGGCTCCGCCAAGCGCGAGTCCGCCATGCCGCTCTTCCATGCCGCATGGCTCTTCGCCGCCGGTATTGCCGCAACGCAATGGCTCTCGCTGCGTCCCAGTTATACGCTGATCGCCTTGCCGTTCATCTCTGCGCTCTGCGTACTGGCCGCAATCCGCGCGCAGCGCATGGTGTGGCTTCCATTATCCGTATTGTGGCTCCTCCTCGGCGCTTGGTGCGCGCAAATAGAGCCTCATCCAGTGCCCGTGCGGCGGCTTGCCGCACTTTCTGACGGCTTGCTGCGTACGGTGGAAGGCGTGGTGGTCGATATCGGTCCCGTCCGCACCGAGATGGAACAGAATGTGGACGAGCCTTCAGTCGTCGCCCCCTCGCAACGCCTCGACATCCGCATTGCCACCCTGGAAGTCGTCACCGACGACTCCGACGAGCAAGCGCCGGCGGATGGCCGCGTCCGGTTGACGGTTCGCTGGCCCAATGCGGCTGCCGGCGGAGGCTTTTCCGGCCTTCAGCCGTTTCGCTGCGGCGATCGGATTCGCGCCGTCGTGCGCCTGCTGCCGCCGGAGACGTACCACGATCCAGGTGCGTGGAGCCGCGCCGACTATCTTCTCGACCAGGGCATCACTTCGACGGCGACGGTAAGCATCGACCGCATCGAACGAATTGGCGGCGATCGCGATGCCTTCACCGCCTGCCGCGTCGGTGCACTTCAGCATCTGGCGTCTTCGCGCCTTCTGGCGCTGCCGGCAGCCATGCGCGGGCTGCCTGCCCCGCTTCGCCTCGGCGAAGACGACGCCGTCATGCTGGGCGCGATGATCGCCGGCGACCGCACCTATCTCGATCGCTCGCTTCGCATCGGATTCGAGCGCACAGGCTCCTTTCACATGCTGGTTATCTCCGGGCTGCATCTGGCCATCGTCGCCGGCTGCGTTTTCTGGCTGGCCCGACGGCTCAGGCTGGGGCGAGTTTCCGCCACGCTCATCACCATCGTGGCCTCATTCGCCTATGCGCTGTTCACGGGCTTCGCCACGCCTGTGCAGCGTTCCCTGTGGATGGTTGCCCTGTATCTGCTGGGCCGCATCATTTACCGCCGGCGCAACGCCATGAATACGATAGGCTTTGCCGCGCTGTGCCTTCTAACGCTCAGCCCGCGCAGTCTTTTCGATGCCAGTTTTCAAATGACCTTGCTTGCCGTAGTGGCGATCGCCGGCATTGCCGCGCCACTGCTCGAAAAATCGTTACATCCGTTCCTCGGCGCCACGCGGGATCTGCGTCTCTTCGCCATCGATCCCAGCCTCGATCCCAAAGTCGCGCAGTTCCGCTGCCTGCTGCGTCTCGCCGCCGAAGCCATCGACCTTCGCGTCGAAGGACGGCCCATCAGCCAATGGCGTGAGCGAATTGCCTGGCGAGTGCTTCCCTGGAGCATTCGCACCGGCATTCGCATCGTCGAGCTGGTCGTCGTCTCCATCGTGGTCGAACTGGCCATGACGTTGCCCATGGCCATTTACTTTCATCGCATCACGATCTTCGCCCTGCCCGTGAACCTGTTCGTCCTTCCCTTGCTTGCTGTGCTTGTGCCAACCGCGCTCCTCACATTGCTGGTCGCGCTCCTTTGGCCAGCAGCGGCAATTCTTCCGGCCATTTTGACCGCAATCCCACTGCATTTCGCCGTCTGGCTTGTGCGCGTCTTCGGCTCGCTCAGGATGGGTGATTTCCGAACTCCGTCGCCGCTTCTCTGGCAGTCCCTCGCTTTCGTTGTGCTCCTCGGTGCGGCGACGCTTCTGGCGCGGTCCGGTGAATGGCAGCGCCGCGCTGCATGGGCCGCGCTCGTTCTTGCCGCATTTGCGGCCGTCGTGCCGCGGCCGATCGACCGCCCCCGCAATGCGCTGTTGATGGAGGCCATCGACGTTGGCCAGGGCGATTCCTTGCTCGTCATTACGCCGGATGGAAAGACCCTGCTCATCGACGGCGGTGGATTCGGCGGCGGGCCGCGCCAGGCGCCGCAGGAGTTCGACATCGGCGAGGAGGTCGTATCGCCGGCGCTCTGGGCGCGCGGCATTCGCCGGCTCGACGTTGTCGCACTGAGTCATGCCCACTCCGATCACATGGGCGGGCTGCCCGCCGTGCTGCGCAATTTCCGTCCCGCCGAGTTATGGGTCGGCAACAATCCCGACGTTGCCTCGTATCGCGCGTTGCTCGCCGAAGCTGCCGCCCTTCACATCAGCCTGCGCTCATTCCGCGCGGGAGATGCTTTTTCGTTCGGCGTCACGCAAATCTCCGTCCTCGCGCCGTTCGCCGGCTATCAGCCCGGACTCGAACCTGCAAATAACGACTCGCTGGTGCTGCGCGTGGCCTATCGCCAGACTTCGCTTCTTCTCGAAGGCGACGCGGAAGCGCCGATCGAGCAGGCGATGCTCGCCGAGCCCGGGCTGGCCAGCACTCTGCTCAAAGTGGGCCATCACGGCAGCATTACGTCCACGCGGCCAGAGTTTCTGGCTCGCGTAACGCCACAATGGGCCGTCATCTCCTGCGGACTGCACAATCGCTACGGCCATCCGCGCGGCGAGGTGCTCGCGGAGTTGCAGGCCGCACGGGTGCGCACCTTCCGCACCGATCTGAACGGCGCGTCATGCTTCGTGCTTGACGGAAAGGCCGTCACGGCCGAGCCGCTTTGCGCCGGTCGATTTCCGTGAGGCTGCTGATCCGCACTGGCTCGTTCAATTTGCGCAAAGACAATTCGGGCGCCCCGCGAGGTGCCCGACTCAAAAGAAAAGCACTTGACTCGAGGAGCGCGTCACCAGGTGAGCAGCACCGCGCCGCTCGCGCCACCTTGGGCTGTACCCGTCGTTGAACCGGCGCCACCCTCGCCGAAATCGGTGCCGTTTGGAGCCAGTTGTACACCGTTCGGGTTCACCGAGTTGCCGTTGCCGCCGGAAAGGCCGGGCGATGCGAAAAGGTCTTCGGCATTCGTGTCGGCGGTGCCGCCGGCGCCTCCAGTGCCCGCCGCGCCCTCGGTTCCGCCGGCTGCGACCACCCCGGCGGTGCCAGCGGCATTCTCGAAGATGGAAGGCAGTCCCGAGGTCCCAAACTCCGGTACCCCGATCCCTCCTGCGCCCACCGTGATTGTGTATTGTTCACCCGGGGTGACCGCGAACAGGGCTTTGGTGTAAGCGCCGCCCCCGCCCTGCCCTCCTGTCGGCGTGCCCGCAATTAAGAAACCAGCTCCTCCTCCACCCCCGCCGACACACTCAACCATGACGTGAGTGATGGTCGGCGGAGCCGTCCAGGTCCCGCTCGCGGTGAAAAGCTGCGCGCCGTTGAAGCCGCCCGGACCTTGCGCTCCAGTTGCTCCCGTGGCGCCGGTGGCGCCGCGCAGACCGGCAGGACCTGTTGCGCCGGTAGCGCCGCGTTTGCCTTGGATTCCCTGCGGTCCCTTGGGTCCCACCGGGCCTTGCTGGTTCCAGGTAAGGGCAGTTTCGGTCGTTGCATTGCATGCAGTGGCGCTGGCCACAATACGAACTGTTCCCTTGCTCTTGTTGACACAGATATGGATCTCGCTGGCCGAGGCAGCCAGGCTTGCGGTTCCCGTCACAATCGACAACACCAAGACAACACGCCTTATGGAGAACACAGGCAACCTCCGGGGATGAGTTTTGGAATGCGCAGCCATCATAGCAGGGCCCAGGATCTGGGGTGAGGGTTCAGGGAACAGGGTTAGAGAACAGGGAATAGTGATTAGGAATTAGGGGAAGAGTATAGGGATCACGGGGCGTGTACCGGGCAAACGACTGACACTGACCGTCGTTCTCTGATCGCTGTTCTCTGTTCTCTGACCGCTGCTGTCTAGTAGCGCAATCCCAGCCTCAAGGGAAACTCTTCTTCGTCGTCTTCGAGAGCCCGCGAATCGCTGTGCTTTTGTGTCATGTGCCGATGCAACTCTCGCAGAAACAGGTGCGCTAGCGCAAAACCGGCCGTGGCGACGATGAAGTTCCATCTGCTTTGCTCGATCCACGGCTCTGCCGCGACCGGGAAGCCGGAAACGACGGGAATGACGAGGAGATACTTCCACACCGTGAACGCGAAGTTCGATTCGCCGGGCGGGCGCTCGCCGGTGAAGGCGATCTCGCGCACATTGAGGAAGAAGATATCGTTCAGCAGCAGGCACATTCCTGCCGCAACCAGGCACTGCGCCGCTACCGCCGGCCGGATCAGGAGCTCCGGCGGGGAAATGGCGTGAAAAACGGCTAAAGCCGAGAAGGTCACAGCCATGGCGGCAAGCAGAACCCACACCTTCGCGGCCAGCAACTGCTCAATAGCCGCGTGAAACGGCGCAGGCTTGCCGTGCACGATGCGGAAGATCCAACTGCCGAGCCGGTTGCCGGGCGACACAAACGAAATGCGCAGGCCGGCGATGGTCCAGAACGCCACAATCCCTACCGCCGCGCGAGTACCTTCGCCGGAGACCGCCATGCGAACCGCTCCGTGTTCGCTGGTAAAGCGAAGCACAGTAGCCACCACCACCGAGAGCCCGACTCCGCCGTAAAGAACCAGGTAGATGCGATAGCGCGGAACCCGCGCAATGGTCTGACCAATGAAGTGAAAGACGGCACGGCGGACGGGCGAACGAACGAAGGTGAGGTGAAGCAGCCAATCGAAAGGCAATCCCGCGTGCCTGCGCGCGGATTTCGCGCCGGGTCCCTCGATCAATTGGCGCACCTGGCGCTTGTAGGCGAACGGATACGCCAGCACAACCAACAACGTGGCAATCAGTGTCGCCGCGCATCCGATCTCGGCAAGATGCGTATAGATCGGTAACGCCGAGGCTCCGTCAAGAAGCCGCTGGTAGATCCCCAGAAACCAGAACGGAGGAATCGCGAGGGCATAGACGCTGCCCGTTTGAAGCAGCGCCGGCACCACGCCGGAATACACCGGGAAGAGCAGCAGCAGCACGAGCAGCGCGGCGATGGCGAAACCCTGCGCGGCGAGAGAGAACTTGCGAAAGAGCCGTTCGCCAAATGCGGCGAGAAGCACGCTCTGCAAAGCCAGGATGAACGCCGCCGCAAAAAAAGCGCTGCCCAACACTGCCAACACATGACCGGCAAGGAAGCGCATTAGATTCGGCGGATCGGTGGCCGCGGGCAAGACCAGCGGCGGAAGAAAGTTCGCATCGAAGAGAAATCCGCCGACGAAAACAGCGATCGCGGCAACGCGGGCGCGAAAGATGCGCCCCTCCGCGATCGGTAGCGGCCCGAGCACAAAGAGGTCGAGCAGATCGGGAAAGAACAGATCCCACTCGAAGACGCTGGCAATGCCCATGGAGACGAAGGCATAGACGACGAAGAAGAAGTGATGATTCACCTGCAACCAATACGGCGGCCTGCCGGCGCCCGGCGGCCATAAGGGGTGATAGACCGGCCACAGGTAGAGCGACACCACGAAGGGCGGCAGGCCCGCGGAGCAAGCGATCAGAACCAGGCGGCTCTTTGCATCGCCCTCCGGCGAAGCGGTCTCATGATGGAAGAATCGCTCCAGAAAATGCGCAAGCAGGTGCGCGAACTGGCTGCGCTCGGGCGCGCGCACCTCGCCGCGGGCGGCCTGCTCGTTCAACGGCAGGACTTCTGTTTCCGCCATCATGAAGAGGCGCTGAAACGTATCACCCATGGGCGATCTGCATCACCTCCACAATTTCCCTTGCCGTCGAGATGGTGTCGGGTTGTTGCACGAGTTGCGCGAAGGCGCTTTCCAGGCTGTGCAGGCTCATCACTCGCTTCAGCTCTGTCGGCGGAGCATCGGCGAGGATGCGCCCTTTGGCGATCACCACCACGCGGCTGCATACCTGCTCCACCGTTTCGAGCACATGCGAGATGTAAAGCACCGCCTTGCCCTGCGCTGCCAGCAGCTCCAACAGGTCCTTGAAGAGCCGCGAGGAGACCACGTCGAGCCCGGAGAGCGGCTCGTCGAATATGAGCAGCGCGGGGTCATGCAGCAGCGCCGCGGCGATCAACACCCGCTGCCGCATGCCCTTCGAGTACACCGATATCGGTGAGTGCTGCCACGACTCAAGCTGAAGAAGCCTGAGCAGGCCGGTCGCTTTCGCTTCGATGAGCTCTTCGCTCATGCCCCGCAGGCGGCCGACGAGCTGCAAGTATTCGAGTCCGGAGAGATAGGTGTAAAGATGCGCGTCTTCGGGCACGTAGCCGATCCGCGCGCGAAAGGCGATCATGTCGTGGCGGATGTCGCGCCCGTCGAAGAGCACGCGCCCGTCGTTGGGCCGCAACATGCCGGTGATGATTTTCACCGTGGTCGATTTGCCGGCGCCGTTGGGACCGAGGAAGCCGACGATCTCGCCCGGCGCCACTTTGAAGCTGACGTCTTCGATGGCGGGAATGCCGCGATAGCTGCGGTAAAGATGTTCCAGCTCGAGCATCGGAAGACCCCGCTTCACCGGCCGGATTCCGGCGCATGTATTACCCTATGTAGCATTCGGCATATGCGCTTGTCAAGTAGGATGCTACATAGGGTACAATGCGCTATGGCTTCCGAGGCCAAGCTTTCGCACACGGCGGCGATGATCCTGCAGGCGATCCACGCCGGCTGCATCTACGGCTTCGGCATCATGGAGATGACGGGCCTGCCCAGCGGCACCGTCTATCCTGCGATGCGGCGCCTGGAGCGCGATGCGCTCATCCGCTCGCAGTGGGAGCGCCAGTCGATCGCCGACGCCGAGCAGCGTCCGCCGAGAAAGTACTACAGGCTCACCGCGGCGGGCCGGGCTACGCTCGAGTCCTCGCGCAAGCGCTATCCGCTGCTCGAGCGCCTGATCCCGTCCGAGGAGGCTAAGCCGGTATGAAGCCTCGACTGGGATCTGTCTTCCCCGCATTGCATCTGGGCCTTTTGCGCGCGGCGGCTCTACTCGTGCCGCCGAGCCAATGCGTCGAGTGGCAACGGGAGTGGCGCTCGGAGCTGTGGCATGTCCGGCGTGAGCGCGCGCCGCAAGGCATCGTCTCGTGGCGCGCCGAACGCGAGGTCACGCTCTTTTGCCTGGGCGCATTTCACGACGCGCTCTGCCTGCGGCGACACGCGTTGCTTCGCTTGCGGCTGCCCGGCGCGACGCCCGCTTCGCCGGCATACTGCATCTTTTGGCTGGCTCTGGCCCTCGTCGCAAGCTTCGCATTGTCGCTGCTCTTGCCGGGCGTGCGCGCCGCCAATGAGTCAGTGCGCGCCCAGACCGATCCTGGCCTGATTCTCATCGAGCATGCGGTTACCGGCGGGAATTCGTTAGCCACTGTCTCCGCCGCGGAATTCCGCAATTGGCGATCGCGCCGCCAACGCTACTTCGACCGGTTTGCGTTCTACAGCATCGCTCGCGAGAACATCATGCCGGCGGAAGGCGGTTCGCCTTGGACAGTGGCTCACGCGACCGCGAATCTCTTTTCCGTGCTCGACATCCCCTTGCGTTTTTCCGCGCCGGTCGCCGGCGTCCACGGCAACCCGACCGGCGCAGTCCTCAGTTGCGAAGCCTTTGAGCGCGAATTCGACTCGAATCCGCGCATTGCGGGAAGCATGGTACAGGTCGGGCGGCATTTGGCGCAGATCGTTGGCGTCGCACCATGCGGCGCTTGGCCGCTGCCCGGCAAAGTGGATCTTTGGTTGCTTGAGCCGGAGGCCGCGGTCGCTCCCGGCGCCATGGGGTATGTCGTGGCGCATCTGACCGCGCTCGGCCGGGCAGAGATGTTCGGGCCGACGGTGGCCATCACCGTGTACGGCGCGGGCGATTCCGCCATCGATCTCTTCGGAGTCGAACTCGAGGGCCGCACGCGCGTACCCATGGATGTCTTTCGCTTCGCCCTCCTGCTCGCTTTCCTCTGCCTTCCCGCCGTTACGTCGGTTTCGATGGGAGAGTACAACTTTAACTCCCACAAGCCGTCGTGGCCGCGGCGACTCTGCCGCTGGAGCTTTCTCTGCGCCAAGATCGCGCTCCTGTTGCCCATCGTCTACTACGTGCCGCTCGATCTGGCCTGGTGGCACATCTCAACCTCGTCGTACGCGTCGGAATATGTGCAGTGGATCGCGTCGTTTTTGCTCTGCCTGTTTGGCATGCGCTGGGTGCTGCTCGACCAGCGCCAGCGCTGCCCGGTCTGCCTGCGGCGCGTCACCCATCCCGCGCAGGTGGGCCACGCGTCCCGGATGTTTCTCTCCTGGAACGGCACAGAGCTGATCTGCATGGGCGGCCACACGCTGCTGCACGTTCCGGGATTGCCGACCAGCTGGTTCAGCGCGCAGCGCTGGCTTTATCTCGACTCCTCGTGGGATTTCCTGTTTGCCGGTTCCAGCCAGTCCGGCAGGACTTGATCCTCCTCGGATCAACCCCTCTCGGCTTCGGCAGAGTTCTGGCGCCCTGAGAGCGCATCAGAATCTCATCCTCAATCCCAACTGGATCTGCCGTTCCCGGTAGAAGTTCGTCGCATTGATGTTGAGCGGCTGGCCGAAGGCCGTGGTATTGGGCTTGAGACCGGTCAGGAAGTTGAGCGTGGGCAGGCCTCCGGAAAGCGAGCCGGACTGGATGTAGTAGCCCGTGGTTTCGAGTTCGGTGACATTCTGATGGTTGAAGAGGTTGAAGCTTTCGGCGAGAAGCTCGAGCTTGCGCATGGAGCCGAGGTCGAAGGATTTGGCGAGGCGCAGGTCGGCTTTCCACGCGGGCGGATAGCGAAAGGTGTTGCGGCCCACGCCGTAAACGCGGTTGTCTCCGCCCGAGCCGTTCATCCCCGGCCCCAGTCCGACGATCGCCGCGCCGGTGAGCACAGCGAACTCCTCGGGGATGGAGCCGGCGGTGCGCATCGTATAGGGCAGACCGCTGCGGTAGTTTCCGATGCCCGAGAGCATCCAGCCGTTGGCGAGTTGCGCGGCCCAGTTGCCCGCACCGCGAATTGCCCGCAGCTTCCACGGCGACTCGAGGACGGCCATGAGGGCGGCAGAGTGGCGAATGTCGAGATCGCTCGTGCCGTATTCGAGTGCAAAATCGCCGGGGTCGAAGACCGTGCTGCCGGCGACGAGCGCCGACTCGTTGGGGTTCCAATCCATGGCGTGAGCGTATGTGTAATGGGCGTGGAGCGAGAACCCGCGGCCATGGCGTTCGAGGCGGAAGATGGCGGCCTCATACGTCGAGTTGGCGCGATCGACGATCTGGGTGATCTGCTGATAGGCGGGATCGAGACGGCCGGCGAAGCCCGTAGGTGACGTTGTCGACGGCCACGAGGCATAGAAAGGCACGGTAATCTGCGGGGTTTTGATTGGGCCGGCGCCGGTGAAGCCGCAGGCTCCGCTGGTCGGGGTGGGAGCGATCTCATCGCACACGGCGTAGGTGATCGTGCCGGGATTGACGGCGGGGTCGAAGTTGGAATCGATGGAGATGGGCAGATGGCGCGCAAGGCTGCCCATTGCGCCCGCAGTGAGGGCGATATGGCCGGGCAGGCTTTCTTCGATGGCCGTGACCGCCTGGTGAATCTGCGGATTGCGGAAATCCGGCGCGAATTCGACCGCGCCGGGCTTGACCACGCTCAGCGGCTCGCCCTGGAGCACGTACGGAAAGGGCGGCGCGCCGCCGGAGTAGTTGGGCAGGTCGTCCGTCGGCCGCATGAAGAAGTTGAGATCGCCGTTGAGCGAGCCGGTCTGGGTGAGCGCGGCGAGCGCGGTCGCGTTCTCGGTGCGGGCAAAGTACATCCCATATCCCATCCGCAAAACCGGCCAGTGGCCTTCGGAACCGCCCACGGCGAGGCTGGCGCGCGGTCCCCAATTGTTGCCGAGGGATGGAAGTTTGCCCGCCAGTGGGAGCTGCGGGTTGGCAAGCGCAGGGATGGGCGGCGGAAGCTGCTCGCGCTCCCAGCGGAGGCCGAGCGAGAGCACGAAGAGGTGTCCGGGTTGCCATTGCGTAGTGGCAAATCCCGCCCAGTCGTTGGTGCTGAGCTGCCATGCGTTGGGGCCCATGGTCTGCGTATAGGACGAGTAGCAGGGCAGGTCGCCCAGGCCGCGCAATTGCCCTGAGGTGTCGCGCCACACCTTGCCCGTTTGGTCGCAGTTGTGCTGGTTGTACGGGTTCAGAGCGCCGTTGAGGCCAAAGGCGGCAAACGTGAGCGCGTCCGAAGCGAAGTTCTCCAGCGTGGAGTAAGAATAGGTGCCGGTTTGGTTGCGCAGCAGGCTGGTGGCATCGAGATTGTGCTCCAGAGAAAA
>JASHTH010000468.1 GCA_030040655.1 Acidobacteriaceae bacterium
CTGGCTCTGTTGACATCCTCTCTGTTTGTTTTTCAGCAGGGGGACAGCCAGAAGCGGTAGATGTCATAGGCCAGGCCGAGCAACAGCGCTTGAAGGGACTGAGTGTGAACCGTTCTGCCGGGTGCGCGAGCGGAGAGTTTCCGTTTCACGGCCGAGAAGACGCTTTCGATCAGGGAGCGAAGAGAGTATTTTTCGGAGGGGAAATGTTCTCGCATTTCCAGGCGCACGCCCGAGGCGCTGCAGCTGGAGCGGCGCTTGGCCGGAATGACGCTATCGGCCTTGAGCTGCTGGCGGCAGAAGGTGTGGTTGCGTTCGGAATCGAACTCGGCGTCGGCCAACACGCAACCGATGGGCGTGTGCCGGTGGGCGCTGCTAACCAGCGCTCGCAGCGTGGCGCAATCGTTCCATGGCGCTTGCCGCGCCTTCTGCGAAAGAATCAGTTGCCGCTTCAAATCGACCACCGCCAGCCACTTCAGCCAATGTTTCCAACTGCGCCGGGGCTGGCCGAAATGCTCGATACGGCGAATGAAGTAGCTGCTCGCCGCGCCCGGGGCCAAGCCCGTGCCATCCACGCCTACCGTGGCGCGCCTTCGCCGCCTCCCGAGCATGCGCCCCACCACTTCGTTCAGAGCGCGGTCGATGTCGTTGGGGTCCAACCGCGCCAGAAAGCGATACAACGTGGTGTAGTCGGGAACGGAATGCAGGCGCAAGGCGGAACGCAACTCCCCATGCTCGCTGAGCCGCACTTCGGCTTCGCGGAAAGTCCAGTCCTCGTAGCGCATCAGGCAGAGCACAGCCAGCAGTTGCGGCTGCGTGAACTGGTGTTTGCTAAACGCCGTGCGATACCGCGAAACGGTGGCATCAGCGACGCTCAGCGCTACGCCTGCAAATCGCACCAAACCCACTTCCGCCATAGAGAGCGCGCGGAACCGCCAGAACAGCTTCAGCTTAAGCTGGTTCTTGCCGTCTCGCGCACTACCGCATCAAGGATGTCAACAGAGCCGCAAGCTTTCAAGAGAATCGTTCAATCCGGGAGGAGGTGAATGAGCATATATTGTGGTTCAACAATCTCTTCGTGTTTCAAATGACGGCGAACTTGCGGTCCCTGCAGTTCGTCGGCTGAAGGTGGAGTATGTTGTTCCATCGCGGCCTAATCTTCGTTCTCGCGCTCGCAATGAGTGGCACAGCCCTGAGCGGGCAGACGCCCAGTGCGGATCCGAGCCGAGAGCAACTCGCTAGACTCGTTCCAGAACCCTTGCCCGCTGAAGTGGCATCTCAAGGAGCGCCTAGTTTCTACACGCCTGACAATCTGTTCCAATACATGGACGGTGGCGCGGACATCTTTCTGGTGTACGGTGTTCAGATACTCCTGCACCAGGACCTTCGCGCTGGAACGGCCGACGTCGCACTGGACATTTTCGACATGGGCTCGCCCGATACGGCCTTTGGCATGTACGCGGCGGAGCGACTGCCCGATGAGCCCTACATTCATGTGGGGTCCGAGGGCTATGCGAATCGCGGCTCGCTCAATTTCTATCAGGATCGTTACTACGTGAAGCTGACTGCCGTTGGAGAAGGCGCTGACCCAGCGCTGGAAGCGCTGGCACGTTCGGTCTCCTCAAGAATCGGCGCCAATCCGGCTCTCCCTACAGTCCTGGCATTACTGCCGGCCGAGGACCGGAAGCCGCATTCCGAGCAGTACATGCCGAACGATCCGCTGGGTCACTATTTCCTTGGACCCGCTTACGCGGTCACATACGTGTTCGGTGGCAAGGAGAGCAAGGTCCTGATCACCGTTGCGCGCGACGAGGCCGATGCGCAGAAGCGTTTGCGGCAACTCACGGACAATTTCACCAAAACCGGACAATGCAAGCCCGCGCCGGAGATTGGCGACGGCGCCATCCGGGCCAGCAACAGCTACGAAGGAAGCGTCGCGGCACTTGTGACGGGGCGATACCTGGTTCTGGTTCAGGAGCCAACGAAACAAGGAGAGGAGTTGCTCAAGAGAGTTTCATCGTTGCTGATGTGAGGCGTTGCCTTCGCACTTCGGTCGGCGCCGTGCCTACTCGTAGGGTGACCGGCTGGCGTTTATCCATCACGCCGTTCAGGAGGACACGAATATCATGAGCCATCCTTCATGGAATCGCAGAGACTTTATCGTGAAGCCTGTGGCCGGGCTTGCTGCTACTCATCTGCTGGGCAGCTTCAGTCAACTGCTCGGTCAGGAGCCAGAGAAAAAGGCATCGGCTCCGGAGACGGCCTCCGAACCGATCTACCGCACACTCGGAAAGACGGGTATCAGGCTGCCCATCGTCAGTTTTGGAGTGATGAATGCGGACGTGCCTGGTCTCGTGAAACGAGCCTACGAACTAGGTATCCGCCTCTTTGACACGGCTGCGTTCTATCAGCAAGGGCGCAACGAGCAGATGGTTGGCAACATGATCCAGGAGATGGGCGTGCGCGACAAGGTGGTCATCTCCACCAAGCTCCTGCGCCCGGATTTCGGCCGGCCCGGATCGGAAGCGCAGGCGCGCACCTACACGCCGTCCGAGGTGAGATCTCATTTTCTCGAAGTCTTTGCGGGCAGCCAAAAGCGACTGCAGATGGACCATGTGGACATTCTGTACAACCATGCCTGCGATAACGAGGCGCAAATCAACTCGGAAGGCGCATTAGAAGCACTGACTCAATTGAAAAAGGAAGGAAAGACGCGGTTCATCGGTGTCTCATCGCACTCCCCGGAACTCGCACTGAAACTGGCCACCAAGTCCGGAGTGTATGACGTGGTGCTGATCACCTTCAACTACACCATGGCACAGGATGAGGGGCTCCTGAAAGCGATTGATGAAGCAGCAAAGAGCGGCATCGGCATTGTCGCCATGAAGACGCAGTCAGGCGGGATGATGCCTCCGGATCCGAATCGCCCACGAAACCTGCCCCCTGAGAGCCAGACAGCCATGCTCAAGTGGGTGCTGCTGCACGAGTCAATCACCACGTCCATTCCCGGCAGTACGCGCTATGAGCATCTGGAACAGAACTTTGCTGTCGCATCGAACCTCACATTGACGCCTGCCGAGCGAGACTTTGTTGGCGATAAGAAGACCGTTGCGGAAGCGCAATTCTGCCGTCAATGCGGCGGGTGCCGCGGCGACTGCCCCCTCGGCGTGGATATTCCGGTGCTTATGCGTTCGCAAATGTACGCGGTGCAGTACTCGAATCGGCAGCTTGCGTCCCAGACCCTGACGCTATTCACGCGAGGCAAGGGTTTGGACGAGTGCGCAAATTGCGAAACCTGCAAAGCCAAGTGCCGCAACTCGGTGGAAATCGCCATGAAGATTCGGCATTTGAAGGAGCTCGCTGCAAACGGGGCTCTGACGGCGTAGCGTGCAAGCGCAAAACCAAGCTCTCGCATGGAAAGGCGGCACAGCGATGCCGCCTTTCGGGCGTGCGCTCTTCATCCTCCAGTCTTCAACTTTTGGCCAGTGACGCTATGCCGCTCCGACTTGTTCGCTCGCGACCTGCTGGGCTCTTACATCTCGCATCGGCGGGCGGCCGAAGAAGCGGCGGTACTCGCGGCTGAACTGACTGGCGCTCTCGTAACCAACTTCAAACGCAGCGCTGGCCGCGTCCAGCCCGTCGTTTACCATGCGAAGCCGCGCCTGATGAAGGCGGAGCCGCTTCTGATATTGAAGCGGGCTCATTTGCGTGAGTGACTTGAATCGCAGATGGAACGTTGAGACGCCCATCTGAGCCAGGCGAGCCAGTTCCTCCACGTGCAGCGGCTTTGCAAAGTTGGCCTTGAGCCACGCCACAGCCTTTGCAGTGCGATTGCTCTGATCGCCCAGGGTCGCGATAGCCCGCAAGTGCTTGCCCAGTGGGCTCCGCAGTGCGCGATAGACGACCTCGCGCTCGACAAGCGCGGCCATGAAGGGTATGTCGTGCGGTGCGTCGAGCAGGTCAAGCAACCGCATACAAGCCATGATCAGTTCTGGCGTGCTCTTACCAATAGCCATGCCGCGGGTCCCCGCGCAGGCTTCGGGGGCCAGGAACTCCTGCTGGCTGAGGACCTCGCGTACCAGCGTCATATCCAGCTTCAATACGATCGCAAGAATCGGCGTCTCGGCACTGGCCTTGGTCACCTGACTAAAGACGGGCATATCCACGCTCGTCAACTGGCACGTGCCCTCATCGCAAATGTATTTCGATCCACCGACCTGAACAGACTTTTGACCCTGGGCGTAGAGGATGAGCGAAGGCTCATACGCTGCCGAGGTGCAGCTGGTCAAGCTTGTTCGGCGGAAGAGCCGCAGTCCTGGAATATCGGTGATCGTGTCGCCCTCGACATGTGCGTGGGCCATAACCTTGCTTGCAAAGATGCGCAGCAATCGGTCTCCATTCTGCAGCTCTGTGTCTCTTTTCTCAGGAAGGGATTGAATGACGTGCGCGGTTGCCATTGTCGAACGAAACCTCTCGATTCGAGCGTACCTCCGAAAGTTCTTTGGGGAACAGAAAAAGTGCTGCTTTTAGAGGAATAGGCAAGAAAATCGGAGGATTTGGATACCGCCTTGAGCTGTGCCGTCCGTAGCATCAGGTTGCGGCTCTTCGGCAACGATTCCTTGAGATCACTGCCTTAAGGCCGCGCAAGTGGTTTTGAAAGAGGCCTTGGTGAAAGTTCGAAATGTCTTCTATTTCCTTGTGGTTTGCGTATTTACGTCCATGATGGCTTTGAGTCAAAGTGACCGAGAGTCCGACAATGCAAATGCGGACAGCCGGACGATGGAAGACCTGAACATGAAAGGCGGCGATGCGGCGATGCCTCCGTTTACCGACAGCATCATCAATGTCGAATCGCCTTTTCGGCAAGAGTTTTTGAGCAAGGGGGATGCAATTCGCGACGCCTCGTCCGCGCTCCACGGCCAGAACGCACTGCGCGCGCTAGCTCCGTCCGAAAGCAACGTCTAAGACAAGCGGTGCAGATGCACCAGGGAGAAACAAAATGCAAAAGCGCAAACTTGGCAAGAGCAATCTGGAGGTCTCAGCGCTTGGCTATGGCTGCATGGGGCTGAGCTTTGCTTACGGCCCCGCGACAGACAAGCAGGAAGCCGTTGATTTGATTCGCGCCGCCTACGATCGCGGCGTTACATTCTTCGATACCGCCGAAGTCTATGGGTTTCGCGCGAATGAAGAGCTTGTTGGCGAGGCTCTCGAGCCGTTCCGGAAGAATGTGGTCATTGCTACGAAGTTCGGTTTCGATCTCGAAAACTTCCCTGGCCTCAACAGCACACCGAAACACATCAAGAAGGTCGCCGAGAATTCGCTCAAGCTGCTTCGGACCGAAGTCATTGACCTGTTTTACCAACACAGAGTCGATCCGAGCGTGCCCATTGAGGATGTGGCTGGAGCGATCAGTGACCTCATCCAGGAAGGAAAGGTGAAGCACTTCGGTCTGTCGGAGGCGGGCGCGAAGACAATCCGCCGGGCACATTCCGTCCATCCCGTCACTGCGGTACAGAGCGAGTATTCCCTTTGGACGCGAGATCCCGAGGCTGAGGTATTGCCGACCTGCGAAGAGCTCGGTATCGGGTTCGTGCCCTGGAGTCCTCTTGGCCAGGGATTCCTGACCGGAAAGGTCGATGCGTCGACAACATTCGATCCCAACCTCGACCTCCGGGCCAGTTTTCCTCGCTTCAGTGCCGAAGCGCTCAAGGCAAATCAGCCTGTTCTCGATCTGCTGAACGCGATTGGAAAGCGCAAGAATGCGACTCCGGCTCAAATTGCTCTGGCTTGGTTGCTCGCTCAGAAGCCCTGGATTGTTCCCATTCCGGGGACACGCAAGCTGCATCGTCTCGATGAAAACCTAGGTGCTGCAGACGTTCAACTCACAGCCAGCGATCTCGGAGAGATCGAAGAAACCTTCTCGAAGATCAAGGTCGAAGGGGAACGACTCTCCAAGGAACACATGGCACTCATCGACCAATAGGGATTCACTGCCTCTCACACGACTGTAGGAAGCCCTCCAAACATTCTTTCGAGCCAAAGGAGCACAAAATGCAAAAACGTCAGCTTGGAAAGAGCGGACTTGAAGTTTCAGCCCTCGGGCTGGGTTGCATGGGGCTGAGTTTCGGCTATGGCCCGGCAACAGAGAAGAGCCAGGCAATCAGACTGATTCGCACGGCGTTCGAGCGTGGCGTAACGTTTTTTGACTCGGCCGAGGCGTACGGCCCTTTTCTGAACGAAGAGGTGGTCGGAGAGGCTCTTCAGCCGTTCCGCAAAGAAGTCGTCATCGCAACCAAGTTCGGCTTCAAAGATGGCATCCCGACGAAGGGATTGGATAGCAGGCCGGAGCGCATCCGCGAACATACTGAAGCAGCAATGAAGCGGCTGCGGACTGACACGATTGATCTTCTCTATCAGCATCGAGTCGATCCGAATGTCCCGATCGAGGATGTCGCGGGCACAGTGAAGGATCTGATCGCAGCCGGCAAGGTGAAACACTTCGGCATGTCTGAGGCAGGTGTCGAGAGCATTCGCCGCGCGCATGCGGTACAGCCCGTCACAGCGCTGCAAAGCGAGTATTCCCTATGGTGGCGCGAGCCGGAGAGGGAGACTCTGCCCACGCTCGAGGAACTTGGAATCGGATTTGTTCCGTTCAGTCCTCTTGGCAAGGGTTTCCTAACCGGAGCCATCAACGACAGCACTACCTTCGACAAAAGCGACTTCCGCAACGTGGTTCCGCGCTTTTCCGAGGAAAACCGCAAAGCAAATCAGAAACTCGTGGATGTTCTGTCCGAAATCGCTAAGACGAAGGGTGCTACGAACGCGCAGATTGCTCTCGCGTGGCTGCTCGCGCAGAAATCGTGGATTGTGCCGATTCCTGGGACAACAAAGCTGCACAGGCTTGAAGAGAATCTCGGTGCCGCGAGTGTTGAGCTGAAATCCGGTGATCTGCGCCAGATTGAAAGTGTGCTTGCCGGCATCGAGGTGCAGGGTGCGCGGTACCCTGCGCAACTGCAGAGCCTCGTAGGCCGCTAAGGTAGGAAATCGAAATGGCTCCCAACGCACGTGCACAGAAAAATCACGACGAACTGTTTCCGGGATACGTCTCCAAGGTCGCTGTTACGGACCCGGAATTTATCGAAGTGTTCGACAATTTTGCCTTCGACGAGGTGCTCTCGCACGGCGATCTGGACGCACGCACGCGCCTGATGGTGCAGCTTGCGTCCATGATTGCCTGCCAGGCGCTTCGTGAATATCGCACCATGCTCGGTCCCGCGATGGTCGTCGGTGTCACGCCGGCCGAGATCAAGGAGATCGTTTACCAGGCGGTGCCGTACGTCGGTATCTCCAAGGTCCTCGATTTCATCTTCGCGACCAATGAGTTCCTTGAGGAACGAGGAGTGGAATTGCCATTGCCTCCGCAATCGACCACCACTCCGGAGACCCGCGCGGAGAAGGGTCTCGAACTGCAAAAGCGGATCGCCGGCGCGGAGGGCTTGCAGAAGATGCTCGACTCCACCCCCAAGGATCAACTCCACATCCATCGTTTCCTTGCGGCGAACTGCTTTGGCGATCACGTTTCGCGCAGTGGCATCGATCTGCCGACGCGCGAACTCCTGACCTTCAGCATGTTGATTTCGCTTGGTGGATGCGACCCGCAGGCAAAGGGACACGTCGCAGCAAATCTCCGCGTTGGTAATAGCCGGGCGACGCTCATCGATGTTGTCACCCAACTCTTACCCTTCATCGGATATCCACGCACACTGAATGCGCTGCGTGTCATCGACGAAGCTGCGCCCTACAGCGCTTCGTGACAAAAAAGGACCCCATGAACAACCACAAGAAAGTCGTACTGGTAGTCGGAGCGACAGGGAGCGTCGGGCGCTACGTAGTTGACGCTGCACTCGAGCACGGATACTCGGTGCGCGCCCTAATGCGTGACCCTGCGAAATCGCAATTCTCGAATCAAGTTCATCTCATCAAGGGAGATGTCACTCGTCTGGAGACGCTTCTTCCCGCGGTCGACGGGATTGACGCGGTTGTCTTCACCCACGGATCAGACGGCCAGGGAAAGGCCGGGGCCGAGGCAATCGATTACGGTGGCGTGCACAATGTGCTGATGGCGCTTCGATCGAAGCAGGTGCGTATCGCCCTCATGACGGCAATCGGCGTGACAAACCGGTCGAGCGCGTACAACAAAAGCACCGAATCGGCCGATTGGAAACGGCGCGCGGAAAGACTCGTTCGGGCCAGCGGCAACCCATACACGATCGTGCGGCCTAGCTGGTTCGACTACAACGGTCCCAAAGAGCACAAGCTCGTGTTCCTTCAGGGCGACAAGCGTCATACAGGCACGCCGAAAGATGGGGTGATTGCACGCCACCAGATTGCCGAGGTGCTTGTCGAAAGTCTTTCGTCGGTGGCCGCGTCGCGAAAGACTTTCGAACTGATCGCAGCCGAGGGACCGGCGCAGCGAGACATGGAACCTTTGTTTGCGGCCCTCGATGCGGATATTGAGAGTTCTCTCGATGCCGCGAAAGACATAGCAAACCAACCGCTGGATGATGAGCCGCAGAGAGTCCGTGACGATCTGAACTCTGTGCTCGCGCTGAGGGTCTCGTAAACCGGATTACCAAAGGAGCGGGAGGCGCGTCGAGCATGGAAAAATTAGGTAAAGCTCTGATCACAGGGGCGTCGTCCGGCATTACTCCGCCACGTCACGCCGCTACCGCGGCGCAACGTGGTCTATTTTTGCTCCGGCGCGTACACATCTCGCTTCCTGACGATCAGATCGAGTCCCGAAGTGCTTTACACGTCTTTGTTTATCACCCACTTCTATGCTTCGGCACGCCGCCCGGCTTGGAGTATTCATCTCTCACGAAAGTCCGCTGAGGAAACGGCCTGTAGGACGGCTTCCAGGATCGCTGTGGGAGATGGAGGGCAGCCGGAAACAGTGCAATGCACTGGAATGACCTCGGAGACTGCGCCACGGCTGGCGTAGCTCCTGCCGAAGATACCGCCGCACGCACCGCAGTCGCCTACCGCGACGACCAATTTGGGTTCCGGGACAGCATCGAGAGTGCGCTTGAGCGCCCCTTCCATGTTGACGGAAACGGGGCCGGTCACGAGCAGCAGGTCGGCATGGCGTGGACTGGCCACAAACTTGATGCCCATTCCTTCAAGGTTGTAGTAGGGATTGTTGAGTGCCTGGATTTCGAGTTCGCACCCGTTGCAGGAGCCGGCGTCCACGTGGCGGATGCAAATGGCGCGACCGAAAATCCTCCGGATCTTCCGTTGCACATTTCGGGTTGCGGCATGCGGTTCGGACGCAAGTTCACCCGTCTCGGTTAGGATTCCTGTCCGGATCATCCGCGAAAGAGTGCTAATCATCTTGTCCTCTCATCCGTCGTGTCCGCTGTAGGACAAGTTGAAGGACTTATTGATCAGAGGAAAGTCGGGCACGATGTTTCCCAGGATCGCGTATTCAAGGAGCGGCCAGTTCTGCCAGGACGGGTCGTGCGCAT
>JASHTH010000469.1 GCA_030040655.1 Acidobacteriaceae bacterium
GTTGGCCGGGGTCACGTCGTTCATGCTGATGCCCAGGTATCCGTGCTCCACGATCCCGTGTGCGATGATCTGCTCGGCCGAGGCCCGCGCGATCTGCGACGGAATGGCGAAGCCCGCGCCGGCGAACGATCCGCTGTTCGTGATGATGAACGTGTTGATGCCGACCACCTGCCCGTGCGCATCCACCAGCGGGCCGCCTGAGTTGCCGGGGTTGATCGCCGCATCCGTCTGGATGAAGTCACCCGGCTTGCGCGGATCATCCGAGTAGGGATTGATGCGCCCGATCGCGCTCACAATTCCGCGCGTGACCGAGAACCGGAAATAGCCGAAGGGACTGCCGAAGGCAAGCACCGTCTGTCCCGGCTCCAGCTTGGTCGAGTCTCCCCACGAAACCGTGGGCAGATCCTTGGCATCGACCTTCACTACGGCCAGATCGTTCAGCTTGTCCACACCTACCACCTTGCCGTTCATCACGCGGCGATCCTTGAACATCACCTTGATCTGCACGGCGCCGTCGACGACGTGGTCATTGGTCAGGATGTAGCCGTCTGGCGAAATCACTTCCCCGCTCCCGATCCCATGCTCGTATTGCGGCTGCTGCGGCATTTTGAACATGGGTCCGAAGAACTGCTGGAAGCCCGGCGGCAGATTGGGCATTTGCCCGTTGGAAAACGAGGAGTTCTCGTTATCTTTCGAGGTGACCTCGACCGTGACCACGGCGGGAGTCACCTTGGATGCGATCGCCTCCATGGCGTGGTCGAGCGAGGTGAGCGCCGAAACGGTGTTATCGTCCATCGGCGCGGCCGTTCCCGTGGCGGCGCCGACGCGGCCATGGCCGACAAAGATTGCCGCTCCCAAGACAAAGGCGCCGACAATTGCCGCAGGAACCGCTGACTTTTTCCCTGCGGCTACTAATTGATTAGTTGATCCGGACATTGAAATTCCTCCATTTTTCTTTGAAACTTTGGCGCAACTCGCATTGCGCCGCGAAACTTGTCAGATTTGAACGATCAGCCAGCCATCCATCGTGGGAACGGCAGCATAAGAACCTCGTGGACTCAGCTTCACGGCGAGTACCGCGCGTGGTGGCGCAGCACTGCCATTCCACTCGGTCAAAACCAGCCAGCCCTGGTCGCTGATCTCGCGCTTCGGCGCCGCATTGGCCGCGACCATGCGGCTGCGCGCCAACTTCGCGACCGAGCCGGAGCGGCTTGCTCGGCTGGGTAGCACCGCCTTGGCCGGAACTATCTTCGGCGCGCTCCCGGCTTGACGAGCGTTCACCGCGTGAAGGACTGCAGTCGATGCCGGCACAGCCTGAATCGTCATACTCGCGCTCGGGCTATGCGGCAGATCGGCCTTCGCCGCAAAGTTCACCAATTTCGGGCTGCGCGCCAGCGCCAACGCGCCGCCCAGCACGCCGGCGATGAGGCTCGCCGTCACCAGTTTGGTTTGCCAGCTTCCCATCCCGCGATTCGGACTTCCCAACAGCCGGTGCACGCGCCGCGCCAACTCCGGCCGCCGCTCCCACGCGCCCAGAACCAGCGAAAGGCCGCGCCGCAGCATCGAGTACTCCGCCAGCCGCGTCAGGCAGATGGCATAGGCCTTGCGTGCGCAGTTCGAAAGCACCACGCGATCGTCGCAGGCCAGCTCCCGCTCCGCGCACAGCCGCCGCTCCACCCAGACCAGCACCGGATTCAACGGAAAAAGAACCAAGGCAATCTTTTGCAGCAGATTTGTCCAATCGTCGGCCCGGCGCAGATGCTCCATCTCGTGCAGCACCACCTGCCGCAGTTCCATTTCTGAAAGTTCTTCCGCTAAAACCGGCGGCAACAGGATGCGCGGGCGGAAGAAACCGAAGACGCTCGGCCGCGCGACTTCGTCCGAGGTGCAGAGCTCGACTGCGCGCCCGCGCGGCCCAAGCCTCAACAACGCTGCAAACGAGGCATCGCATGCAACTGGCGTTGCCCGCCGGGCCAGCTTGTGCAGATGAACAGCGCCCGCAATCAACTGCGCGGCTTTCCACAACGAAAGCAGCGCCCACACACTTGCAATCGCCAGGCTCCAACGTGGATCAAGATCGACCTGCCAGCCGCGCGCTCTGCTTAGGCCTGCCGCATGCGGGCCAAGCGCCGGCAGAACGTGTAACAGCGCCAGCAGGAGAAAGACATTGAGCCACACCAGCGATCGCGAGGCCGCGCTGAGTCGCGGCAGCAGACGCAGGCAAAGCAAAACCCCCGCGGCCAGCACCGCCCCCTCCCAGATGGCGCCGATGAGATTGGTCACGGCTGCGGCCGAAGCGAACGAAATGGCATGGAGAAATGGCTCCATCTAGACCTCCTCCTGCGTCTCTTCCCGAGCCTGGACGATCGCGGCTTTCAGTCGCATCAACTCCTCCGGCGTGATCTCCTCGTCGCCGAGCAGCGAGAGCAACAGCCGCTCGCGCGAGTTGCCGAAGAACCGCTCCAGCACATGCCGCACCTCCGACCGGCTCGCCTCGGCTTCTCCCACCGCTGCGCTATAGAGAAACGCCCTTCCCTCTTGCCGATGCTTTACATATCCCTTGGTCTCAAGAATCCGGATCGTGGTCAATACGGAGGTATACGCCAGCTCTCCATCCGGCGCGGCCGCAGCCACCAGGTCGGCGACGGTCGACTCGCCTCGGCTCCAAAGAAGCTTCATCAACCGGAGCTCGGCCTTGGTGAGCGTGATGGATCTCGTTGGAGGCATGCGGGTTACGATTCTGAGGGGAAGTCCCCGTTGCTCGTCTCTAGTGAATTAGACGAACAACTAATCATTTAGTTGCCGAGATTTTTCCTGACACCGAGATTTCCGCATGAGACCCGAAAATGGTGCAGACCGGGCAGATGGGTAACGGATTGGACCGGTGAGACCGGTCCGGTGAGCGATCGCCGTACGCCGTGGTACGCTCACAATCACTGCATGAGCCGGCTCTCGGCCATCCCCAAACAGCAAGTCTCCGCCGACCTGCCGCGCGTGTTGGGCGCGAGCGAGGCGACGGCGATCGTCGTCGGCACCATCATCGGCAGTGGCATTTTTCTGGTGCCCAAGGAGATGATGCGCGATGTGGGCTCGTCTGCGCTGGTCTACCTGGCGTGGATCGTCGGCGGCCTGCTGTCACTCTTCGGCGCCATGACTTACGCCGAGCTGGGCGCCATGTTGCCTTACGCCGGAGGCGAGTACGTCTACCTGCGCGGCGCCTACGGCGACACCACCGCTTTTCTCTACATGTGGACGTGGTTTGCCGTGGCCAAGCCGGCCTCGATTGCCGCCGTGACCGCGGGGCTGGCGCGCACGCTGGGCGTCTTTGCGGCCTTCCATTGGCTGGGCACAAGCGTCTTCGGCGCCGGCAGCGCAATTCCGCTGCTGTGGTCGCAGGTCTTCGCCATCGCCGTCACCTGGCTCATCACCGGTTTGAACTATCTCGGCATCAAAAAGGCGGCCGACTTCCAGCTTGTCTTCACTATTCTGAAAGCCGTCCTGATTCTGATTGTTGCGGTCTTCTGTTTCGCTTCCGTCGCCGGTTCGTGGAGTAACTTCACAACATCCCTTTCCGGCGCGACTGGCGGCGTTGGTGGATTTATGGCGGCGCTCATCGCCACCCTGTGGGCCTACGACGGCTGGAACGACCTGACCATGGTGGCCGGCGAGGTGAAGCGTCCCGGGCGCAGCCTGCCTATCGCGCTGATCGGCGGGCTCGTCGTCGTGGGCGCGCTGTTTATGGCCACCAACGCGGCCATTCAGTACATTTTGCCCGCCGCGACGATCGCCGCCAACGACCAGCCCGCCGTCGCGGCTCTCTCTGTGGTCGCCGGGCATCGCGGCGCGGGCCTGGTGGCCGCGGCCATGGCCTTGAGCATCTTTGTCGCTCTCAACGGAACGGTGATGTCGGGGGCGCGCATTCCCTTTGCCGCCGCGCGCGACGGCCTTTTCTTTCGCGGCTTTGCGCACATCCATCCCCGGTTTCAGTCGCCGTCGACTTCGCTGGTCGTTCAAGCGGGGCTGTCTACGATTCTGCTGGTCTTCCTCAGCCAGTTTCAGCAATTCTTTGAACTCGCCATCTTCGCCGAATGGCTCTTTTACATGCTGACGGCGACGACGGTGTTTTTCTACCGAAGGCGCCGCCCCGACGCCGAGCGTCCCTACCGCGTGTGGGGATATCCCGTGCTGCCTGCGATCTTTGTTCTGTGCGCCGCAGCGGTGCTCGTATCGAGTTACTCGAGCAATCTGAAGGGCTCGCTGCTCGGCACAGGACTCATTTTGATCGGGCTGCCGGTGTTGTGGTTTGTGCGGCGCAGGTATGCCGCTTCGCCTTTGAACCGCAATTGAGTTGGAGTTGTAATTTCGGTTTAAGTCAAAGAGTCCAATCTCATCCGGTTAGATCGGCGCGCGTTCCATCGATGTGATGAAGTGAATCCCCGGTACTCGCGCGCTCATCAGTCGATCGTCGTTGGTGATGAACAAATCGCACCCTGCAACCGCGGCTGTCGCCAGTTGAATCGCATCCGGTGCCTTTATGGCGCGATTGAGGCGAATGTGCGCGTACTTTTCGCCGGCCGGCTCATCGAACGACAGCAGTGTCATGCTCGGTCCGCGAAACACTTTTCGATATCGGTCGGCAAGTGCAAGGTCGTCGGCCTCAAGAGGCTTGACCAGCAGTTCGCCGAGAGTCAGCGTCGAGGTCAGCACGTCATCGCCGCGCAACGACAACTCGTTGAAGATCTCCGCGGCCCGATTTCCTCGTGGCCCGCGGTCCTCAACCATGTAGATGAACACGTTTGTATCGAGAAAGATCTTGCTCATTCCCAGCCCTCTCGCAATCGACGCACATAGTCATCGGGGTCCTCGTCATTGGCAAGGTGCGCTCCGGCCAATCGCAGGCTGAGCAAGCCCTCGAGATGACGGCGCGGCGCTTCGGGTAACGGGGAGTCGACGTGATCTGCATCCGATTTCCGCGGGCCTGGAGTGCCAAGATTCCAGACCTTCACTGCCTTGTCGTATCGCTCCTTCGCCCATTCGAGCAACGGCAGGTGCTTCTCAGGAACCTCGCCGGGATCGGGAAAAATCTTTCCCGTTCGGCCCGGATGCACTTCGTCACCGGGCTGCAGCAGCCGCCGCGTGTGCTTGCCCGTGGCGAAGAGGATTTTGTGCTTCGCTGGGTTTGGCGCTTTGTTGGCGACGCAGTGCTGCGATGCATGAACCTGCACGCCCGAGCGTAGTTCGCCGGTGATGTTCTCCTTTGCCGCGCGATTCACAATCTCCTGGATGGTGAACTCCGTTCGGCCAGGCTGTTCTTTATGCAGGAGAGCAGTGGCAAGGAAGACCTCCGCGGCGCAGGATATCTCAATGGTATGCACTGATGGACTCATCGCGTTTCCTCTCCCGTGGAATGCCTATGGGCTTGACGCTTGTGGCCGAAATGGAAGCCGCCGCAGTCAGGGCAGCGATACGTATTTAGGGTCGTTGTGCTGAGTCCGCATCCGCGCCGCCGAATAAGCCGGATCCGGCGCTCCGCGTGACTTGCCTTGCTGTATCTGACTTTGCTGCGACAACCGGAATCCCACTTGCAGAATCTACGCTCATGATCATTCATCTCCCATCTCCTCTCAGCCTATGTTGGAAGATCGCAACAGGGACTTCTCAGATAGTGCTCCGGAATAGAGGAAAATGTAAACAATTTTTACATTGTTATTTGTGAGAAACCCGCCCCAGCCGGATCACGTCAACTTCGGCACCCGGGTTGGGCCACCTGGCATCTCTTGCCTATGCCGGATGCAACCGCGCTCGACAACCCCATCTGGAGCGCGCTGCGCACGGAGCACGCAGCGTTGGCTCTCGGTGACGGCCTCGCGCGGCGCTATCCGGCCCAGATCGGTCCACTCGCCGGCATGCCGGACACTTCCGCTGCGAGCTATGAGGCTTTGCGCGACCTTGCCGGCAAAGGCGGCATCGTCGGCCTCTTTCTTCAGAACAAGCCCTCGCCGCCGCCGGGATGGACGATGCTCCGCGACGGCGCCATGTACCAGATGATCTGCCTCGCCGCAGAACTCCCTGTCCCCGCGGATCTTGCTCCGGACGCGGAGATCGTCCCGCTCACCGTCGCAGATGTCCCAGCCATGGTGGAGTTGGCTCACCTG